>JANYHJ010000195.1 GCA_025359135.1 Gemmatimonadota bacterium
CCGCCGCCGTCGACACCTCGTGGCGACAGTACTTCCAGTCCGCTGCCCAGCTCTTCCAGGCGGCCCCGGCCACTGGCCCCGCCACAGCGGCCAACGACCCCGACCTCGCCCGCAAAGCCGCCGGCGCTGCCAACCTCGCCCAGTCCATCCGGCAGCACGGACACCTCGCCGTCCAGATCGACCCGCTCGGCACCAAGCCGCTCGGCGCGCAGGAACTCACCGCGGCCTTCCACGGCATCACCGAAGCCGAACTCGCCGACGTCCCGGGCTCTGCGCTCGGCTTCCCGCACATGGCCACGGCCACGCAGGTCATCGAGCGGCTCCGCCTCCGCTACCAGACCGCGATCGCCTACGAGGTCATGCACCTCTCCGAGGAGGAGGAGCGCGCCTGGTTCCGCGCCACCCTCACCGCGCAGGAACTCACGCGCGCCCTCACCCCCGACGAGAAGCGCACCATCCTCCGCCGCCTCATCGAGGTCGATGGACTCGAACGCTTCCTCGGTCGCGCCTTTACCGGCTACAAGCGCTTCTCCATCGAAGGCTGTGACGCGCTCGTCCCCATGCTCGACACCGCCATCGAGGAAGCCGCGAAGGACGGCGCCCGCGAAGTCGGGCTCGCCATGGCGCATCGTGGTCGCGTCAACGTCCTCGCGCACATCTTGGGCAAGCCGCGCGCGACGATCTTCGGCGAATTCGACGGTCGCCATCCGCACGCCGACGACGATGCCGCCACCGGCGACGTCAAGTACCACATGGGCTACGAGGGCGAGCACACCATTCCGGGCTCGGGCACGCTCAAGGTGTGGCTGCTCCCCAATCCGTCGCACCTCGAAATCGTGAATCCTGTGCTCTCGGGCGCGGTGCGCGCTCATCAGCGCGTCAACGGTGCGCGCGACGAGACGGCCGTCCTGCCGATCTGCATTCACGGCGACGCGGCGTTCCCCGGTGAGGGCATCGTTCCCGAGTCGCTCAACCTCTCGCAGCTCCGCGGCTATCGCGTGGGCGGCACGCTCCACATCATCGCCAACAACCAGGTCGGCTTCACCACCGACCCGATCGATGCGCGCTCGACGCACTACGCCTCCGACATCGCCAAGGGGTTCGAGATCCCGATCATCCACGTCAACGCCGACGACGCCGAAGCCTGCGTCATCGCGGTGCGTGTCGCGATCGCCTACCGCGCGCGCTTCAAGCGCGACGTGCTCATCGACCTCGTGGGCTATCGCCGTCAGGGACATAACGAGACCGACGAGCCGACCTTCACGCAGCCCGCGCTCTACGCGCAGATCAAGGCGCATCCGACGCCGCCCAAGGTCTGGGCCGCGCGGCTCGAGCGCGAAGGCGTCATCCAGCCCGGCGAAGCCGACGAAATCGAGAAGGAGATCTTCGCCAACTTCGAGAGCGAGCTCGCTCAAATGAAGGCGACGCCGGCCGACGCGCACGACGTGCGCCACACGCCCGTGCACGGCAGCGACCCGATCCGCGACGACTCACCCGCCGCGCCCGCGGTGTCGGCCGAGGTGCTGCAGCGAATCAACGAGAACCTGCTGCGCTATCCGGCGTCCTTCACGCCGCATCCGCGACTCGCCAAGCAGCTCGAACGTCGGCGCGAAGCGATCGCCAACCAGATTGACTGGGGCCACGGCGAGGCGCTCGCATTCGGCTCGCTCCTCCTCGAAGGCACGAACGTCCGCTTCACGGGGCAGGACGTCGAGCGCGGCACCTTCTCGCACCGCCACGCCGTGCTCAACGACGTGGAAACGGGCAGCAAGTTCTGTCCGCTCGGCGCGATCGACAACATCAAGGGCGCGATCGAGATTTACAATTCTCCGCTTTCCGAGCTCGGCGTCATGGGCTTCGAGTACGGCTACTCGGTGCAGGCGAGCGACACGCTCACGCTCTGGGAAGCGCAGTTCGGCGACTTCGCCAACATGGCGCAGCCGATCATGGACCAGTTCCTGGCGGCCGATCGTGCCAAGTGGCACCACGACTCGGGGCTCGTGCTGCTCTTGCCGCACGGCTACGAAGGGCAGGGACCCGAGCACTCGAGCGCCCGCGTCGAGCGCTTCCTGCAACTCTGTGCCGACGAGAACATGACGGTCATCTACGCGTCGTCGCCGGCGCAGTACTACCACGCGCTGCGCCGTCACGCGCACACGCTGCCGCGTCGCCCGCTCGTGAGCATCCAGCCCAAGTCGCTGCTCCGCATGCCGCAGGCGGCGTCGAGCCTCATGGAGCTCACGCACGGCACCTTCCAGACGGTCATCGACGACGCGCGCGCGTCGCGCCAGCGCGAAGCGGTGCGCCGGCTCGTCTTCTGCACGGGCAAGGTCTTCTACGACCTCACCGCCAAGCCGGTGCCCGACCACGTCGCGATCGTGCGCGTGGAGCAACTCTATCCGTGGCCGGCCGACGAGATCGCGTCGATCGTCGACATGTATCCCGCCATCGAGGACGTCGCGTGGGTGCAGGAAGAACCGAAGAACATGGGCGCATGGACGTATGTGTGGCCGAGGCTGCGCGTGGCGTCGGGCAATGCGATGGAGCTCAACTACATCGGACGCCCCGAGCGCGCGAGTCCGGCGGAAGGGTACGCGTCGGATCACGCGAGCGAGCAGGCGCGCATCGTGGGTGAAGCGCTCGAGGTGCGTTCGGTGGCCCGGTCGCGAAAGGGCGTGGCGGGCAAGGCGTGAGTCGCGCGGGGATGTACCGCGCGCTCCTGCTCGCGTTCGCGCTGTTCGTTCCGCGCTTCACGCAGGCGCAGGACCGCGGCGCGGCCGCACTCGGCGATCTCGTGCGCGGACTTGGTACGAGCGCGCGCGTGCTCGTCATCGCGGCGCATCCGGATGACGAGGACACGCAACTCATCACCTGGCTCGCGCGCGGCCGCCAGGTGGAAACCGCCTACCTGAGCCTCACGCGCGGCGACGGCGGCCAGAATCTCATCGGCAACGAACTCGGTGACGCACTCGGCGTCATTCGCACCGAGGAGCTGCTCGCGGCGCGGCGCGTGGACGGCGGCCACCAGTACTTCACGCGCGCCTACGACTTCGGCTTCAGCAAGACGGCCGACGAGACGTACCTGCACTGGCCGAAGGACTCGATTCTCGCCGACGTCATTCGCGTCGTGCGTCGCTTCCGCCCGCACGTGATCGTCGCGGTGTTCAGTGGCACGCCGCGCGATGGGCACGGACATCATCAGGTGTCCGCGCTGCTAGCGCGCGAAGCATATGAAGCGTCGGGTGACACGGTGCGCTTCCCGCGGCTCACGTTCGGTTCGCCGTGGACGGTGCGCAAGTACTATCGCGGTGCGCACTTCACTCCCGGCGACCAGACGCTCGCGTTCGATGTGGGCGAGTTCAACCCGCTGCTCGGGCGCGGCTACGGCGAGCTCTCCGGCGAGAGCCGCAGCCAGCACAAGTCGCAGGGGTTCGGCGTGCTGCAGCGGCGTGGTGAACTGATCGACATGGTGCGTCGCGAAGCCACGCGCGTCAACGACGCGACGCCAGCCGCGCAGGAACGCTCGATCTTCGACGGCATCGACACGAGCTTTGCGCGCTTCCGGAACGCGGTGCGCGACCCGCGCCATCGGATGCTCGTCGACACGCTGCTCGCGCTCCTGCCCCGCGCACGCGCGCGGCTCGACCTCTTCGATCCCG
>JANYHJ010000227.1 GCA_025359135.1 Gemmatimonadota bacterium
GGCGAGACGGAGCGCCAGACGTCGCGACGCGTAGGGGTGCCGACGCCCGCGAAGTTCCGGCGCTCGTCGAGCATGTCGGTGATCAGCTGCAGGTGCAGGTGCGGCGGCCAACCGCCGTTGACGGCGGGAGCGCCGAGCGTCGCGATCTGTTGACCCTTGGTGACGCGACGCTCCGCGCGCACGGCGTCGAAGGAGGCGGGATCGAGATGGCCGTAGAGCAGGTGGAACGGCGTGCCATCGTCGGTCTCGTGGCGGATGATGAGCGTGCCGCCGTAGTCGAGCGGGATCTGGTGATTCTCGACGACGGTCACCGTGCCGTCCATGGTCGCGAAGACCGGCGTGCCGGCATCGGTGAAGAGGTCGAGCCCGATGTGGACCGTGCGGTGCTCGGTGGTCGTGCCGTCGCCATTGGCGAAGGCCGGCGTTGCATAGACGAGGCGCGGTTCGTCGTAGCGCCCCACGGCGACTTTCACGCCCGCCGCCTTCATCTCGGCGTCGACGCGCGCGCCGAACGGCGCCTCCTCGTTGGCGCGCGGGTCGCCGGCCACGAGCGCACTGCCGACGCCCAGGTCGAGCACGACGCACGGCGCCGTGCGCAGGTCGACGCCGACGACGTTCGCGAAGGTGGCGGTGTTGGCGGCGAGAAAATCGCGCACGCGCGCGCTCGTCGGGATCGGCTCCAAGTCACACGCACTCCGCAGCGTGCCGGTGGCGAACGCGAACGGGACCTTCGCGAGGCGCGGCAGGGTGCGCGCGAGCGGCCCTTGGCTGACGCCCAGGTACGCGTTGTCGGGTGCGACGCCCTGCTGCTTGGCGGCGAGCACGGCGCTCATGCAGAGACGGAGCAGCGCGAGTCCCCAGACGGCTTGCAACTCGAGTTCTCCGATCGGGCGCGCCGCGTGATAGCCGCGCGTGAGCTCGAAGGCGACCGAGAGCGGATCGGGCGCGTCCAGCATCGCGTAGGCCATCGCGATCGAGAGTTCGCCGATCGTGATGCCATGCACCATGTCGCCGAAGTCGAGCAGCGCAGTGACGTGCTGTCCGCGCGCGAAGAGTCCCTCGCCGCCGCCGACCAGCACGTTGTAGTCGTTGAGGTCGCCGTGGACGATGCTGCGCGCGAGCCCGTCCATGATCGGCGCGACGTGCTGGTCGAAGCGCACCGTGATGACGTCGAGCGCCACATTGACGACCGGATCGGTGAGCAGGCCGCGATACCGCTCGATCACGTCGCGTCCCTGCGCCAGGTCCCAGTGGAACTCGCGATGCAGCGCGTCGTCGTCGAACCCCTCGAGCGCCGTGGTCAGCTCCGCGACCCCGCCGCCGAGCTCGCGCCAGAGCGCGGGGGTGCGGTGCGCGAGCGTGCCCAGCGGCGTGCCGGGCATGGCCGAGATCGCCCAGGCGAGGTGCTCGCGTCCATCAGCGCCGGGAATGGTGGCGAGCGTGCTGCCATCGGTCATCGGCACGACCTTGGGCGTCAGCTCACAGCTGGCCGCGACGTGCTGCATGGCGCGCTGCTGCGCCTCGAGGAAGGCGCGCGCCTCGTTGGCGTTCGCCACCTTGAGCACGAGGCGCGGCGCGGCATGCACGTGCATGAGCACGTTCTGGTCGCGCTCACTCGGGAGCGGAGTCGCCACGGCCTCGAGCCCGAAGAGCTCGCGGGTGATGCGCGTGGCGTCGGCTGGCGAGAGCGCCGGCACATGGTCGGTCATGGTGCAGAAGCTTACGCGTCCGTGCGGCCCGCGGCATCACCCCGAGGCGTGGCCGCGCTCGTCTCGACGCCCGCTGGCGCGAAGGCGACGCACACCGCATGATGCACCGGCCGCCATCGCCACGATGGTGCGCGTGATTCCCCCCGGAGGTGCAGGCCGCCATGGGAAGCGAACCGTTTGTCGTCGCCGCGGCACAGGTCAGTCCCGTCTTCCTCGACCGCGAAGCGACCATCACGCGCGCCTGCGACACCGTCGTGGACGCGGCGGCGCGGGGCGCGCGGCTGGTCGTCTTCCCCGAGGCGTTCGTGCCCGCGTACCCGTTGTGGGTGTGGTCGATACCTGCCGGTGACACGCACGCGCTGCGCGCGCTCTACGCCGAGCTGCTGGAGCAGTCGGTGACCGTGGGCGATGAGGCCACGGCGCGCATTGCCCGTGTCGCGCGAGAGACCGGAACGTGCGTGATGATCGGCGTGAACGAGCGCAACACGGAAGCGAGCGGCAGTTCGCTCTACAACACGCAGCTCGCCTTCGGACCCGACGGCCAGCTGCTCGGCGCGCACCGCAAGCTCGTGCCGACGGCCGGTGAACGGCTCGTGCATGCGCAGGGCGACGGCTCCACGCTCTCGGTGCATGACACGCCGCTCGGCCGCGTGGGCGGCCTGATCTGCTGGGAGAACTACATGCCGCTCGCGCGCCAGGCACTGTATGCGTGGGGCGTGCAGCTCTACGCGGCGCCGACGTGGGATCGCGGTGAGCCGTGGCTCTCCACCGTGCGGCACATCGCGAAAGAGGGACGCGTCTACGTGATTTCGTGTGGCAGTGCGCTGCACGCACGCGACATTCCCGACTCGCATCCGGTCAAGCAGCGACTCAAGATTCCGGACGACGGATGGATCAATTCCGGCGACAGCGTGATCATCGACCCCGACGGCAAGATCATCGCGGGCCCGCTGAACGCGCGGCAGGAGTTGCTGCTGGCCGAGGTCGACCCGCGCAAGATCACGGGCTCGCGCTGGCAGCTCGACGTTGCCGGACACTACGGCCGGCCCGATGTCTTCACCTTGACGGTCGACACGACGCGTCATCCGCACCTTTCCACATCGAACGGATCCGCATGACACTCGCTCGCCGCATCCGCCTCGCGTCCGCGTCGCTCGTTCTTGCCCTTCCCCTCGCGCTCGCCGCACAGGCGCCCAGCGTCACGGCGGAGAAACAGTCGAGTGGCACCACGCAGCTGCTCATCGGGCTGCACGCCGTCAACGAGCAGGTGGTCTGGGCCACCGGCGCCGGTGGCACCGTGCTGCGCACCACCGACGGCGGCGCGCACTGGCAGACGTCGCTCATTCCCGGCGGCGGCTTCCTCGCCGTGCGCGATGTCCATGCGCTCGACTCGCTCACGGCGTGGGTGCTCTCGATCGGCAACGCCGACAGCTCGCGCATCTACCAGACGCGCGACGGCGGCAAGACGTGGAACGCGCAGTTCATCAACGACGACGCGCCGGCGTTCTACGACTGCCTCGCCTTCTGGGATGCGAAGCGCGCCATCGCCGTGAGCGACGCCGCGCACGGCCATACGCCCATTCGCCTCACCAGCGACGGCGGTGCGCGCTGGGAGCTGCAGCCGTTCGACAAGCAGCCCGTGGCCGACAGCGGTGAAGGGTCACTCGCCTCGAGCGGCACCTGCGTGGCGGTTGCAGGAACGCGCCACGCCTGGATCGGCACGGTGGGCAATGCGCAGGGCGCGCGCGTGCTGCGCTCGACCGATGGTGGCCGCACGTGGGCCGCGAGCGTCACGCCAATCGGCGGCGGCGCGAAGGGCTCGAGTGCGGCGAGCATCGCGTTTCGCGACGAGCGCAACGGTTTCGCAGGCGGCGCGAAGGCGCCACGCGTCGCGCGCACCACGGACGGCGGCGTCACCTGGACCGCCGTCGGTGAGCCGACCTTTTCGGCCGACATCTACGGCCTTGCCGTCCGTGGAGCGAAGGGCCCGCTGCTCGCCGGCGGCCGCAACGGGTTGAGCGTGAGCTGGGACAACGGCGAGCATTGGCAGGCCGTCGACGCGGGCGACTGGTGGAGCGTCACCTTCGCGAGCGATCGCGTGGCGTTCGCGGTCGGCCCCAAGGGACAGATCGCGCGGCTCACGCTCTCGCCGGCGCAGCAACCGAGCGCCACGCTTCTCCTGCTGCACGGCAAGGTGCTCACCGTCGATGCGAACGATCGCGTCGCGCAAGCCGTCGCCATTGCGGGTACGCGCATCGTCGGCGTCGGCACCGATGCCGAGATGGAGCAGCTCGCCGCGCCGAACGCGAGGCGCGTCGATCTCAAGGGACGCACCGTCACTCCCGGCCTGCTCGATGCGCACGTGCACTTCGCGCAGGGCGGCACCGACCAGCTGCTCTTCATCCCGCTCGGCTACCCGACCGTGAAAAGTGTCGCCGAGGCGGTCGCGGCGGTGAAGGCGCGCGTGGCGACGACGCCCGTGGGGCAATGGGTGCAGGGCACGGGCTGGGACGAGGGCAAGCTCGTGGAGAAGCGCTACATCACCGCCAAGGACCTCGATGCGGTGAGCCCCAATCATCCGGTGTACCTCGAGCACACCACGGGTCACTACGCCGTGGTGAACAGCGCGGCGCTCAAGCGCGCGGGCATCACGAAGGACACCAAGGATCCGCCGGCGGGCACGATCGATCGCGCCGCGGACGGCGCGCCCACCGGCGTGCTCAAGGAGTCTGCGCAGAACCTCGTGCGCGCGCTCATTCCGGACCTTTCGGGCGCTGACCTCGAGCGCGGTATCGCCGACCTCGCGAAGAAGTTCAACGCCGAAGGGATGACGGGCGGCAAGGATCCCGGCATCGATGACGTGACATGGGACGCGTACCAGCGCGTGGCGCGTGCGGGCAAGTTGAGCGTGCGCATCTTCGCCCTCTGGAGCGGTGGACGTTCCGTGGCGGAGGCCAAGGCGCTGATCGCGAAGCGCGCCAGCATGACGCGGCCATATGAATCCACCGGCGACGACAACATCATTGCCGGCGGCGTGAAACTGTTCATGGACGGCTCGGGCGGCGCGCGCACCGCGTGGGTCTACGACCCGTGGTACAAGAATGGCACGGTGCTCGACGGCGAGAACCGTGGCTATCCCGCGATGAATCCCGACACGATGCGCATGGTCATCCGCATGTACCACGATGCGGGGATGCACGTGTCCACGCACGCCATCGGCGACAAGGCGATCGACTGGATCGTGGACAGCTACGATGCGGCACTCAAGGCCAAGCCGACGAACGGACTGCGGCATGGCATCATCCACGCCAACATGCCCACCGATCGCGCGATCGATGCCATCGCCCGATTGCAGCGCGACCACGACGCCGGCTATCCCGAACCCTCGGCGTCCTTCACCTGGTGGATCGGCGACCTCTACGCCGGCACGTTCGGACCGCAGCGTGCCGCGCGCCTCAACCCGTTCCACACCTTCCAGTCGAAGGGGATCATCTGGGCCAACGGCTCCGACTTCTTCGTCACGCCGTTTCCCGCCCGCTACGGACTCTGGTCGGCGGTCGCGCGCGAGACGACGCTCGGCACGTATGGCCGCACGCCATTCGGGACAACGGAAGCGGTGGACGTCCGCACCGCGCTCCGCGCCGTCACGATCTGGGCGGCACACCAGCAGTTCCTCGAGAAGAAGACGGGCTCCATCGAAGTCGGCAAGTACGCCGATCTTGCCGTCTGGGACCGCAACTTCTACGAGGTGCCGACGGCGCAGCTCAAGGACGCGAAGTGCCTGATGACGGTGTTCAACGGCAAGGTGGTGTTCATCGCGGAGGGCGCGGGCTTCCAGTGAGGTTCCGCGCGCAGCGCGCCGACTAGACTTCGCGTCCACGCGCCGTTGCTGGAGGGCACATGCCGCGAGTGATCGTCATCGGCGCGGGCGCGGCGGGCACCGTGGCCGCCATTTTCGCTCGCAAGTCCGGGGCGGACGTGCTGCTTCTGGAATCGAGCCGCGACGGTGGCCGCAAGATCCTCATCAGCGGCGGCGGTCGCTGCAACGTCCTTCCCGCGCGTCTCGATGTCTCGCGCTTCGTCACCGACTCGTCGAGCAACCTGCTGCGCAAGATGGTGCTCGCCTGGCCGCACGCGGAACAGCGCGCCTTCTTCGAGGACACGCTCGGCATTCCGTTCGAGGAAGAGCTCGAGTCGGGCAAGCTCTTTCCCCGATCGCAGAGGGCGCGCGACGTGCGCGACGGCCTCATCGCGCATGCGCGCGCCGCGGGCGTCAGCCTCCGCATGGAGACGCGCGTGACGGCGATCGGTGTAGACGAGAGCGGCTGGCGCGTCGACGTCGCCAATGGCGAGCCACTTCACGCCGACGCCGTGATCGTCGCGACTGGCGGCCGTTCCGTGCCGGCCACCGGCTCCGATGGCGCCGGTCTTACGTGGCTCGCGCAGCTCGGCCACACCATGCACGCGACCTACGCGGCGCTCACGCCGCTCACGGTCGACGAGTCACCGTACGGCACGCTCGCCGGCGTCTCGTTGCCCGTCACGCTCTCGGCTGAGAGCGACGCGCGCCAGCGAAGCGCCACGGGTGGCTTCCTCTTCACGCACCACGGCTACAGCGGGCCGTCAGTGCTCGACGTGTCGCACGTCGTGGTGTGCGCGCGCCTCGACGCTGCGTCCGCGCGCCTCCGCGTGCAGTGGTGCGCGCTCGGCGATGCCGAGTGGACGGCCGCCCTCAAGCCGCACGGCGCGCGCACGGTCACCGGTGCGTTGCGCGCCGAACTTCCAGAGCGGCTTGCAGCGGTGTTGCTCGCAGTGGCTGACGTGGACCCGACGCGCGTACTCGCCGAACTCAAACGCGAGGAGCGGCTGCGCCTCATCGAGACGTTGGTGCGCGGCGAGCTGCCTTGGACGGGTGACGAGGGCTACAAGAAGGCTGAGGTGACCGGTGGAGGCGTGGCGCTGGGCGAGGTGCACGCGCGCACGATGGAGAGCCGGCGTCACGCAGGACTGTACCTCTGCGGCGAAGTGCTCGACGCCTTCGGGCCGATCGGCGGCTACAACTTCTGCTGGGCGTGGGCTACCGGGCGGGCCGCGGGACTGGGCGCAGCAGGCGCCACTTCGCGGTGACGCAGCGCGCGTGAGGAGATGTCCGCATCGTGGGAGAAGATTGCGGGCGCTGCGGCGCATCCGAGCTAATTTCCAACGCGAGACCACACGGCACGCTCCACACATCATCCGCGCATGACTGCTCCCGTTCTCATTCTCCCCGGCATCGGCAACTCCGGCCCAGACCACTGGCAGAGCCACTGGGAACGTTCCGTGCCCGGCTGCACGCGACTGAATCAAGCCGAGTGGGATGCGCCGCGCTGCGCCGACTGGGTGCAAGTGCTCGACGCCGCGCTCGCGGCTGCGCGCGAGCCGGTGGTGCTCGCCACGCACAGTTCGGCCTGCGCACTCGTGGCGCACTGGATGATCGCCGCAACGGACGACACGCGCGCCAAGGTCCATGGCGCATTGCTCGTGGGTCCGAGCGATCCCACGGGTCCGCACTACCCGAAGGGTCCCAGTGGATTCGCGCCGGTACCACTGTTGCGTTTCCCGTTCCCGAGCATCGTGGTCGCAAGCACGGACGACATCTACGTCTCGCTCGAGACGGCCCGGCGCTTCGCCGATGCGTGGGGCAGCCGCTTCGTGAACATCGGCGCGGCGGGACACATCAACAGCGCGAGCAACCTCGGCGCCTGGCCCGCTGGACAGGCCTTGCTCGCGGAGCTGCGGCAGCCGTGAGCTCGCACTTGCCCCGCTTGCTTCTGATGCGCATCACGCCGCGTGTCGTCGGGCGCACGCGCGCCTGCGCGCCTGCGCACACACTCGCGCCCGCACTCATACTCGCATTCACACTCGCACTCACATTCGCACCAGTCGCGCTCACCGCGCAGGACCTTGCCCAAGGTTCAGAGATTCCGCACGGCGCTGTCACCGCTCACGTCATCCGCGACGCGAGCTTCGGCCGCACGCGTCGCGTCTGGGTCTACACGCCGCCCGGATACGATGCGAAGCGCAAGGCGCCATATCCCG
>JANYHJ010000047.1 GCA_025359135.1 Gemmatimonadota bacterium
TGCCGCTGCCGCTGACGCTGCCGCTGCCGCTGCCGCTGACGCTGTCGCTGCCGCTGTCGCTGACGCTGTCGCTGACGCTGTCGCTGACGCTGACGCTGTCGCTGCCGCTGCCGCTGCCGCTGACGCTGTCGCTGACGCTGACGCTGTCGCTGACGCTGCCGCTGACGCTGCCGCTGTCGCTGACGCTGTCGCTGACGCTGCCGCTGACGCTGCCGCTGTCGCGAACAAGGACTTCTTCGCCCAGGTGCTCGCCGCGCACGTGAGCCGCGGCTGGTCCGGCGCATACGACAAGGCGCGCGAGTTGATTCGCGCGGGCGCGTTCAAGGTGACGCTTTCCGATAAGCGCCTCGCGGTGCGGGACGAGCTCGACGCGGGGTTCGTGCAGCTGGTCGAGCGGCTCTGCGAGATGAAGGAGGACGGTGCGCCGTGATGGCTTCTCGTATCGACCAGATCCGAAACCTCCTCCTGCGGACCCTCGACGAATGCCCACTCCCCGCCGAGCTCTCGGATACGCACGCGTCAGCTCCGCAGAGCAAGCCGTCGGAACGTCCCTCGGAGACCAGCAGACGGCGATCTCCGCGTACGCCGCCACACGCGGCCTGAAGGTCGCCCGCTTCTTCGTCGAGGCGGAGAGCGCAATCCACGAGAAGCTCGAACGTCGCGAACAGATGAAGGGCCTCCTCGCAGAAGCGCGCGAGGGCGATCTGGTGCTCTGCTACCGGCTCGACCGGTGGAGCCGAGACCCGGAGTTCACCTACCGCTCCGTGCGCGAGCTCCTCGCCAAGGGCTGCGCGTTCTACGCGACGGATGACCGGTGCGACCCGTCCACGTCCGAGGGCGACACCGCGCTGGGATTTCGCATCCTGTTCGCGCGAGAGGAGCACAAGCGCATCAAGGAGCGCATGGTGGGGACGCGGCAAAAGCTCCGCGACCGTGGCTACTTCGTTGAGGGTCTTCCGCCCATCGGGTACCGCCGACAGGACGTACGAGGCATCGAGCGGAACGTGCTCGTCGTCCACCAGGAAGAAGCGGAGGTGGTGCGGCAGATCTTCGCCCGCGCGATTGCAGGGCAGTCGATGCAGCGGATCGCGATGACTCTGGGGCTGGCGCGCGACCGCGTGCATGACGTGCTCGGGCGACGGCTTTACGTCGGCGAGATCCGGAGCAGCGCCAACGAGTGGATCGCCGGCATGCACCCGCCCATCGTGACCCGGATGACGTTCGCGCGCGCTCGAGCGGCGGTGGAAGGCCGCACCCTGGGAGGGCGCAGGGAGAAGAGTGCGAGCTCCGTCACCTCGACATGGCTCCTGCGTGACGTTGCCGCCTGCGCCCACTGCGGTGGCAAGATGGCCGCGGCGTACGCGGGCCCGACAGATGCGCGCCGGACCTACTACCGATGCCACGCTCGCTGCGTCGCGGCATACGTGCACGTCGACCTGGTTGAGTACATGGTCGCAGATATGGTCGGCGTGCGCCTGGCGGAGCTCCGCGACGAGCTCGGGCGTCCTCCAGCGGTACATGAGCCCGGAGCATCCACGGACTGGCCCGCGAAGCTGGCGAAGGTCGCGGCGAAGCGTGAGCGCGTGCTGGAGATGTACGCGGACGGCGTGATCGCGAAGTCCGAGCGCGACGGGAAGCTAGAAGCCATCGCGACCGAGCGAGCGAAGCTTGAGGCGCACGCGGCAGCGGAAGCTCCTGGGCGGCTCTCAGACGCGTCGACCCGCGCGGAGGCTCTCCGCTCGGTACGCGCGCTGCAGCACGCGTGGGAGGCCAGCCCTGCGCAGCGGCGGAGGCAGATCGCGCACCTGCTGATCGTGAGCGTCGCCATGGCGCAGGGAGCAGACCCGATCGTCACCTGGCGGAGCGCGGAGGACTTGGCTGTGGACGCGTAGCGATAGTGTCGGTCCAATAAGTGCGAGGCCCGCTACCGTTACGCACTGAATCGTCGGAGAATTCGCGTCGCCTGCGTTCAGGCCACGTCGTCGGGCGGCAAGCTCGGCACCGTGGGCGCATCGTCTGGCGCAACCGGGAAGCCCATGAAGGCCTTCAGGGCCGTGGCGTCGCCCTTGAAGAGCCCACGATCGCAGTCGCCGTTCACGCCTGGCACACGGAACCCACCGTTCCCGCTGTACTGCCAGAGCACGACGTCCTTCCACGGTGCGGGCGCCTTGGGCCAGTCCCCGATGAACGTGCTCGGCGCCCAGGGCGTCACGGTGGAGCGGTAGCGCGCCAGGAAGAGCGGCGAGCGCGCGAGACGAGCCGCTCCCGGATCACCCGAGAAGCGCGGCGTGAAGAAGCCGCCCGAGTAGGTGATCGGCTCGGCTCCCCCGAGGTCTTCGCACTCCTCGATAGCTTCCTCGAGGAAGTCGCAGAGCTGGTGCGCGGTCATGGTCGCGGGTGCGGCTTCGAAGTCGAGGACGAGCCTCGGCAGGAAGATGTCCCCGTAGTGGTCGTAACAAAACCGCACCTGGTCACGAGGGCGTCCCGCGGACGACGTGAGGAAGTGGTACGCGGTGACGAGCATGCCGACGGAGCGGAAGCCGTTGATGTGCGCGAGCGCCGTGGGGTCCGCGCCCGTGAGCGCCTCGGAAGCCTTGCAGGTCGCGAGCGCGAAGCCGGCGGCCGCGACCTTCGAGTAGTCGATCGTCCACTGGCAGGCGGACACGTCGATGCAGTCGGTGAGGCCTGGGAGCGAGAGGGCTGCGCGTTCGGGTGCGGACATGGCGCGGTCTACGGGCCGGCGCGGTCGCGAAGACTCAGCGTAGGGATCATGATGATCGCGCTTGCGGCGGCATACCACGCGCGCTGGATCCTCTCAGGCAGGTCTTCCCACGTCGGCATGTCGCGGCCGTCGAAGGTCTTGCCGCCCGTGCTGGAGGCGTAAGCCTCGTAGCCGAGCTTCCCGACGTCATGCCCGTCCACATTGGTGACGGTGGCGCTCACTTCCCGGTAGGACGCTTGTCGAGGCCCTTCTCCTTCAGCAGCTCCGCGAGGTCGTCGGCGTGGATGCAATCGGCGAGGCACGCAGTCGGGCTCGGCTGGATCGCAGCGAGGCCACCGTTGCAGTAGTCATTGCCAGGAACCGCATCGTAGAGGATGCCGGATCCCATGACCTTGCCGCCCTCGTAGGAGAGCTGAACGATGCGGTCGCCGTTCTTCGCTTCACGTCCGTTTCGGTAATGCATGCCGCGGGTCTACTCCGCGGCTCCATCCCTCGATGCGCCGTACGGGCAGTTCGGATCCTGCGAGCACGGCGGCAGGTTCGGGTCGTTGTCGCGGTAGCAGCCCAGCGCGATCACCGGACCGACCCCGAAGATCGCGAGGCCGAGCACGAGGAATATCTTGCGCTTCACGGGCAGGTCATCCCGCACGTGCGGGCCTGCGCCTTGGAGCTCGCGGTCGAGAGGCACCAGACGTCGAACGGGCGGAAGCCTTGCGTTGCGTTCGCGTGGGCGATCGTCTGCGCGCATCCGCCGGCGTCTGCGCCTTCGTCGCACTGGAGGGCGTGGAGGTTCTCGCATGCGGTGATCGCGGAGGCCGGTCTCCCGGTGTCAGGAACGACCGGAGCGGGAACGAACGCGTCTGCGTCGTAAGGCGTCGGCTCGGGCAGGCTGCCCTTGCAGGCGGTTCCCAGGCCGACGAGAAGACCAGCGGCGGCGAGTGCGACGACCGCACCCATGGTGGCGTGCACTGCTCTCATCCGAGCCTCGCTTTCATGGCAACCATGTCGCCGAACTGCCGCACGGCCTCTTCGCTCACGAGCGCGTCGCCGCGGATGCCCCAGTCTGCCGACCAGGAATTGCGCAGCGTGAACACCAGGCCAGCGGTGGTGGTCGTGTAGCCGATGAGCGTGACGTAGTGGTCGAGCGCCGTGCCCATGGGCTCGAGCACGCCGCCCGAGTAGCCCTGGAAGGCGTCCGTGTCTGCCTCGACGGCGACCGTCACGGGGATCTTGTTCGCGATGGCGAGCGCGACGTCCTGGGGTGTGAAGACCGAGTACTCGCCGAGAATGATGGCGCGGGCATCCGCCTCGAGCTCGAGGAGCGTGGGCTCGTCGTTGATCGTCGGGATGTCCGCGTCGGAGTAGCGGCCGTCAGAGGCCAGCGGCCCCATGGCTCGCACGCCGAACTCGGTGATGCCGCGCATGACCTGGTTCGGTTTGGCGCCGTCGTCCGTGAGGTTCAGCGCGGGGCTGGTTCGCCCGAGGACGCGGCCGAGCGTGTAGATGCCCTTCGGCGAGGGCAGGAACGGAAGCGGGGTTCCAGCCGCGGCGAGCGCCGTGGAGATCGCGCAGGCCGTCGCGTGGCCCGTGCACGAGCCCGTCTGGCCCTGGTCCATCACGCGCGGCGCGAACGCCTCGAGCGTGAACGACGTCGGGACAGCGCCGAGCCGATGCGCGATTGCGCGCAAGGGCGTGCGCTGGTGGCCGGCGGGGTCCGGACGATAGCCGCGGCCGTGAATCATTCGAGGCCTGCGTCTCGCATTGCCGCGCGGTGGGCGTCGAGCACGCGTAGGTCCTTGCCGTTCACGCGGACCTGCTTCTCTTTGCCGGTCACGGGGTCGGTGACGGTCACGACCGCGCACGCCTCGTCAGCGAGGTGGATGGCGACGCAAGAGTTGTCGATCGCCTGCGTTGCTGAATTGCAGGCGGGGAGCGTGAGGCCGAGAACGCCCAGGGCGCTGACGAAGAGCAACATGGCTGCGCCACCCACGCCTGCGCCAGGCTGAACCTGGGGCGACACGGCGCCGAGAACCGCAACCAGAAGCACGAGCACTGCGGTGACGCCCTTCATGTACGGGGTCGCTGCCGCCGGGAACGCGGACTCGAGGTTCGGCAGACCGGCCGCGAGCGCGGCGCACACGAGCATCAGGTAGTGGATGGCCTTCATGGCCGCGGTCTAGTGGTGCGAGAAAAACAGCTCCTTCACCGCTTCGAAGAAGCCCAGCTCCTTCAGACCGCCAGCAGCAACCACGAAGCCCACGAGCCAGAGCGTCGCCTTCTGGCGGATGGATTGACGCTCGATCTCGTTCCGATGAGGCTTACCCTCAGGAGGCATCGAGCCGTCGGGACGAGGCACGCGCACACCAACGGCGGCCGTCAGCGCCTTCACGCCGAGCCGGAGGTCCTGAACGTCGCCCTCAAGGACTGCGACATGACGTTTTGCGCCATCGACAGCATCCTTCGTCTGTTCCTCGGTCATGGAGACATGCCGCTTGATGCCGGCGCGGTCTTCCTCCAGCCGAAGGACACGACCGTCGATCTTCTCGACGGCCGTACCAAGACTCTTCACCTGCTCGCCGACGATCTCGATCGCGCGATCCTGGCGCACCCCTCGAGCCTCTCCCTCCGCGCGGGCAGCCCCGGTCTCAGCCCGGGCTGCCTCTGCTACGTCGATTGAGCGCTGCATCATCCCGCGCAGTACTTCGAGCTGGTCCACGGGTACGGTCGGCTTCTCGGGCGGGGGCGGCATCGCTCCGGTCTAGCGAACGGACGGAGGGAGCTCCCAGCCGTGTCCGGCCCCAGTCCGTAAGAATGGCGCGAAGAACTCGGGCACTCCGCTCGCGTCGACAAGGGGTCCAGCCTCCCTCACCAGTGCTAGCCACTCGGCATGGGTCACCGTCGGCGCGTTGACCGCCACGATGAGATCCTGAAGTTTCTGACGCTGGTCTTCGGTCACGGCTTTCCCTTGTTGCCGCTACCCCCGCCGCCCTCTTCGCTTGGCCCACCAGATGGCCCGGTGGTCGCGTCGTCGTCCTCGAGCTCGGGGATGACGGGCACCGCAACGCAGCGGCATTGGACGTCATCGCCTGGATCTCCTGTCTCCGGTGGAGGGTTGCCCCACTGGAAGACCTTCCCCTCGTTCGCGGCGTGCGTGTCTCGCACACGCTCATCGTTCGACGTCGACCATTCGTAGGAGGTGACGCCGGCGGAGCGCTGCCGATAGCTGTTGATCGACGCGTTCAGCTTCTGCGTCTGGTCGCGCGCGATCAGCTTCGCGCGGCTGTCGCTCACGTCGGCCCGCTCCTTCAGCAGCGCGGCGATCTCCTCGTGGCGCATGCCCCACGTGAACGGATCGTCGAGCACGCCCGCGACCTGGGCGCCGAAGTCGCGCGCGGCGGACTTGATGAGCGACTGCGACCACTCGCGGAATTCCTGGATGTGCGGCCCGAGCTGACCGCGCACGTCGAGCCCGAGCTCGCGCGCCACCTGCGCGTTCTTCCGCACGACCTCCGTGGAGAGGTGGTCGAACGGTGCCACGATCTTTGGCGCGATCTCACCCGCAAGGCGCTCGACCTCCGCCGTCCAGCGAGAGGAGAGATCGGTGCGGCCGCGCCCGACTGCTGGGGGAGCTCCCCCGCTGCCGTCCGGCGCATCCTGCCGCGTGAGCTGCTCGAGCTTCGGCGCGAGCCACCCCAAGGCCTCCTGCCGGACCCCACGCAAGATGCCACGCACGGCCATCGTGTAGCGATGCTCTGCGCGAGCGGACGGCCGCAGCTTCTTCGCTACCGCGCGGCGACGGTGAAGATCGGCGAGACGTGCCATCAGGCGGCCCTCTTGCGATGGGACAACCGCCACGCTTCACGATCGGCATGCCGGTCTGCATTCCGCGCGATGCGATTCGGATCGCGCTCGGGGAGCCGCACCATGACCCCACTTGCGGACGGCGCGAACGTTCCCACCGTCGCTGGCTGCGCCTCCGCGCATCCGGTCGACCGGGCGCTTGCGGGGCGGAGGCCGGAGGATGCGGCCGTGGCGAGGGAGACGCCGCGCGACGTGGCGCCAGCAGCCGCGATGCCCGCGACGCTGGAAGCTGCCGACGAAGCCGCGCTGACGGCGGAGAAGGCGGGCGCGATCGAGATGACTGCCGGCGGCACGCGAGTCTCGCCGACCTCGTGCACGACACTCGCGGGCGCTGCCCTTCTGAGCGAATACTGGCCCACGAGCACGATCCGGTGACCGGCCCCGCCGCCGGGGAACACCTGGGCCGGAACGGAACTCGTCGCCGATGCAGGCGTAAGCGCCAGAAGCGCGGGAATGGATGGCGCGGACCCCACGGCGCGGTATGTCGCGGTGACAGCAGCGAGTATGCCGGTCGGGGTGACGCTCGCTGATGCTGCGCGATAGGTTGCGGCGGGTGAGCCCAGCACATCTGTTGACGGTGCCGTCCCGGATCGACCCAGCGATCCGGGCGACGCTGCCCCGAGCACGTTGGAGGGTGCCGTGGCTGACGAACGCGCGCGCGAGCTTGCGACGGCGCCGGCCAGAACGAGGATCGCAGCCACCGACGACGTCCTCGAGCGTGAGCTCGCCAACGCGGCGGCGAGGATCAAGGACGGCGCCGTGCTGGATTCTGCGCCGCGATCGCCAGCTGCAACGGGTTGCAGGACTTCGCCGGCTGCAGCCGCAGTTGACCGTGCGCGTGCGGTAGCCGCTGCGGGCGTGAGGACGAAAGAGCCGGCTGTAGAGGTCGAGGTGCCGCGCGCCGCCACCGCGACCGACGTCAGGACCAGGGCGGAGGCTACGCCAGTGGACGCCCCTCTCGCCGTCGCCGCGATCGAAGCGAGCGTGAGGAACGCGGCGGATGAAGCCGTCGCGCCAACGCGCACGGCAGGCGACCCAAGGGCCGGAGCAGTCGGCGCTCGCGGGCTCTTCCAAGCCCGTGTGAGGGTGAGAGCCGCGCCGAGACCGGCCGCGCCCTTCTTCCGCGATGCACTTTTGCCCGCGCCGCGTCCGGCTGCCGCGCTACGCGAGTCGCGGAGCAGGAGAAGGAGAAAGGAACCGAGGCCGCCAGCCACGGGACCTTACTCGAGGTCGACTGCGTACTCGCGCCAGGACGCGAACGGAGCATAGAGCGGCGTGGTGCCGGTCGGCGCAATGATGGCCAGAGCGAGTCCACACCCGGGCGGCACCATCAGCTTGCCGCGCAGGTCTCGTTGCTCGCATACCCCGGTGGCAACAGGCGCGACGGCCACGACGCCATCCTTCGCGAGGCCGAACGCCAGCGGGAACCAGTTGCCCACAGCCGCGTTCTGGAGCGTCTGGGCGGAGGCGACCACGAGCTGTGAGGCGCGCTGCGAGATCGGGTTCGCGTTCTGGATGAACACGTTTGCGGCGGACTTCACCGGAAGCGTCGCCGGGATGAACTGGGGGCCGCAGATGCAGGCGTAGAGGTTTTCGCCGCTGCCTGCGGTGCCGGAGAGGTTGACCGCGCCGATGACGTCCAGGAACACGGAGACGATGTTCGCCGACGGGTTGTAGATCAGCCACTGGGCCGCGGTGCTGGGGATGGCCTGGACCGGGGCAATGCCAGTCGCTCCCACCGCGCTCATGTGATACCGGAGGCCGGCGCGCGACATCTCGTCGCCCTCACCCTCGACCTGCGACACCGCGAGCGACTGGTTGCCGGTGAGGCGAGCCACCACGGGTCCGAGGACCTTTTGAGCGAATCGGCCGGCAAGTCCTTCGATGAGCATAGCTACCTCTGTCCTCGGGTATCCAGGTGGCTGCCTCGGGCATCCACAAGGGGAAGTCTCTCGGTCTGTTGCCGCTGAACCAGCTGTGCGGACCGTTCGCGTTCGCGGAGCGCTTGGTGCTCCAGGTATAGGCGCTCGGCCCTGCTCTCCACGGGGAGGGCGTTGTCTGGAGTCGCGTCGCCGCCGTCCTGCCCGTAGGGTCCCACGGCGATCTTGGAGCGCGGGAGCTTGTACCCGATCACCGGTAGATTCGGATCGCGCCGCGTCCCCGTCGTGGGGTCCACGTACTCGTCGCTGATGATCTCGCCGGTGCCGAGCACCGTCCCGTCATTCGGGTTCGGCGTGGCCATCAGGTCACCGAGAACACGCGGCCGTTCGTGGGCTGCGCATCAAATTGCAGAGTCCACGACGTGAGGCCCGTCAGGAGGACGCCGCCCATGTCCAGGGCGACGATGAGATCGGAGTCCGCATCGGTGGTCCCGAAGCGATAGACTACCGCCCACTTCACGCTCTGTGTGGAGGAGAGGCCCGCCCACGTCGGGCAGTCTGCCGCGTAGTCCGCGCGGCTGTTCGCGTCGTTCTGCGTGACTGTCCGGGTGGTGAGGCTCGACACGCGCGCGTAGCCTCCGCCGGAGAGTTCGAACGCGGCAGGCACGGTGACCACGTTGTCCGCGAGGGCCGGCGTGTAGGAGCTCGTCGCAAGCAGGACGCGATACGTGTTGCCGGCTGCCGTGCGCCAGTCGTATTCGCCCAGGATCGTACGGCCGCGGTTGTAGACGAAATTCGCCATCAGTCTTTCAGCCGTTGCGACGGGACGCCGTGCTGCTTCGCGAGTTGGTCTACGGTGCCCTGGTTGATCTGCAGGCCGTTGTCGCGAAGGTCGCGGATGTCGGCGAGGAACGACGCATTGCGCTGCGCAAATGTTGGTGCGGCGTCCGCCTTCGGTGCCGGTGGGGCGGCAGGCGCGAGGGGGGCTTGCCCGGGAATGGGCGGGGACTTCGGCGGGGGTATCTGCCCTGGGAGTGCGGTGCCAGGAAGAGGCGCGGGCGGATTCTCCGCAGCCTCGTAGTTCGCCTCGACGATCGCGAAGAGCGCGTCCTCGTCGATCACCTCCTCGATGGGCTTGCCGGCGAACTGGACGAGCGCGACCTCCTCCCCGGAGATGGCGCCCATGTCGACGTAGAGCTTCCAGGTGCTCGCCTCGAGCTGCTCCACCTCCGCCTCTTCCTTGTCGTTCGGGTCCTCGAGAGAATTCCACTGGACGACGTTTGCTTCGTCGGCTGACCACGCGCCCTGCGTCGCAAGGTCGAGGAAGCGCGCAATCGCCGGCTCGAGCGCGTCGACCTGGACGGCCTTCACCTGCTCGTACCAGTTACGCGTGTCGGAGTCGCCCGTCGCGTCAAGTCCCGCGGGAGCGCGCCCCATCAGCTTCGTCACCGGCATCCGTGCCGCAGCCGCCAGCCGCATCTCGATGTGGTTGAGCAGGTCCGCGATACCTGCAACCTGCACGGGTTCACGCGCGAACTTCTCGCCGTCCATGTCCGTGAGGAGCATGCGACCAGCCCAGCGCTGCTGATCGAGCGACGCGAAGCGCTGCAAGATCGCGTTGCGGTTCGGGCCCGACATCTGCGTGATCAGGCCCTTCACCATGAAGACACCCTGCCCGGCGTCGGCGAGGAGCTGGCCGGTGGCCTGGAAGGCGTGGGCGAAGAGCCGCAGGATGTCGTAGGGGCGCTGGAGCGTGGAGTAGCTCCACCCGTCGAGGCGCTTCCGGGCGATGTGGTCGATCCGCGTGCCGAGAAAGCGGATGATGCGCGATTCGTGAATGAGCCCTCCGCCGGGCATGCTTGTGACGCCAAAGGCGGGCGTCACGCGGTACGTCTCGGGCTCGCCGAAGTCCGCGAGCGCGGGGTCCTCGTAGTAACCGACGGGCTGGATGTAGCGGCGGTCCACGACGTTGATGAACTTGACGCCGCGGCAGCGCTGGACGTCGACAGGCTTGTCACTCATCTGCCCGTCGTCGAGGCCGAGCACGAGCCCGGCCCCGCCCCAGAGGCGCGCGAAGCCGTGCGCGTCGCGGAGCTTGACCTTGAACCGGAGCGCCCTCAGAGCCTTTTCGCCCACCTCCGCCTGCGGTCCCTCGAGCTTGAACCCTCGACGCTGCGCCTCGTTCGGCAGCTCGTCGACGATGCGCTCGCACATGTCCTCGCCGTAGTAGAGCGACTCGATCTCGCCGAAGTCGAGTGCGTCGAACGTGCTGAAGTAGCCGGCCTGGAACTTGTCGCGCGTCGACGTGCCCATGCCGGTCGAGCTGTTCACCCACTGGTCGTATCGCGCGTCGACGATGCCCAAGTCGCGGACGCCCGGAGGCAGTGGAAGTGGGCCGTCGAGCCGAGGGCGAGCTGCTGCCTGAAGCCGCGCCGTGGGCGAGATCGCCTCGATGAATCGCTGGACGAAGTTCACGTCGCCGCCGGGCTAGAGGGCAGGCCGATCCGGCGGGAGCCGACGAAGTTCGCGCCGGTGAGGATGCCAAAGCCGTTGGGGGTCGACTTGACCGTCTGCAGCCGAGCACCAGCCGCACTCGGTATGCCGGCCTGCGGACCGCGCTTCCAGGTGACGCCCTGGTCGATGCTCACGAAGACGGAGCTCGGATTCGAGTTGACGCCGATGAGGAGGGAGCCGAGGGCGACCAGGTCGGTGAAGTCGCAGCCCGTGTTCGCGAGGACGGCCTTGCTCGTCCACGTGATCCCGTCGGGCGACGAGAACACCTGGCACTTGCGCAGCGTTCCGTGGCGCACGGCGATGTACCAAAGCTTGTCGGTCGGACTCCACGCCGGACGTGACGTAGCGAGGGCCGTGCTCAGGTTCTGCACCGCGGCGTTGACCGTGATCGCCTGGTCGTTCGTCCACGTCACTCCGCCGTTTGCGGAGATCATCGTGCGGAACGTCGTTGTCGAATCGATCGTCGCCGCAACGAGGAGGCCGTTGCCCACGCCCAGCGTAACGCCATTGGCGTTCGCGCTGGTCCACCCGGCTGCAAACGCGCGCGCTGTCCACACGGAGCGATTGGTGCTCGTGTAAGGCAAGAGTGTCGTGCCCACCAGCGCGCTCGCCCCACACCAGGTTGCGCTGACCGGCTCGTATTGCACTCCCCACCAGCTGTAGCTCGCGGGGAGGACGGCAGCGTGGTTCGTCCACACGATCGGCGTGCCATACGAAACGAACGGCCCTTCCTGGAGGGTCTGCGCAGCGCCGAGCACTACGGCGTTGCCGGAGGTATCGAAGGCGGCGTCGGAGGCGCCGGTAGAGAGAGTGACGGAGGTCCACGTTCGGCCCCAATCATCAGAGCGGAACGCGGCGGTGCTCCCTACCTGGAACGCGTACCAGGCCTGCTCGACGTCCGACCATGCGAACGAGGAGCACGCCGCACCGATCGCAGCCGCCGCATTCCAGTCGAGGGCGGGCTGTTGGCCGATGGCGTTGAGTGCGCCCTGGACGGCATCGAAGCCATAGCCATGGAGGTAGTTCAGCACTTCGGCGGGCAGAGACACGCCAGGCACAAGCGCCGAGCTCCCGGGCGCCTGCCGCTGTGCCGTCCCTGCCCATGCCGGACCCGCACCGTAGTTCGCATTCGCCCACGTCTTCAGCAGGGCGGGCAGATCTGACGGGCGCGACATGCCACCCGGTCTATGTCGCTACACGCCGATGCCCGCGCTCATCCAACCGGGCGTGGATACGCCGCCGCTGAGTGAGTCCATCACGCCTGGGCTAGTGACGGCGCCGGCGGTCTGCGAGTCGAGGATGAGCGTAGCCTGCGAGGTCGACCAGGTTGTGTAGGAGATCAGGCCATAGGTTCCGGCCGCGCGCGTGTGCTTCAACTTGTCGACCACGTATGGCGCGCTCCCGAGGTTCAGCAGGTCGAGCGTGAAGCTCGCGGGGCCCGGATAGTTCTCCACGTAGTTGATGATGCTGGGAGCGGCGAGCAGGGCGACGGCGATGATGTCGCTGGCGCGGCCGCTGGAGAGGTTGACGCGGATCTTGAGCCGGATGCCGGCCTTGTAGTCGACGTCGCTGCGCCCGAGGCGTGGCTCTCCGACCATGGAGCCCAGCTTGTTCAGCAGGTCTCCGAAGGCAGACGAGATCGACATCGACTGGAGGAGGAAGAAGGCCGCGTTCTCGAGCTCCTGGAGACGCCCCAGGTACGACGCGAGGGTGTTCTGAGTCGTGTTCTGGCCGTTGATGGAGAGGCTCATGTGGCACCCCAGCCCTGCTGCCCCCATGCCCAGAGCTTCGCGAGATCACCACCAGAGACGATGCCCTGGACGAAGATGAGCGGGCCGCAAGTCGTATTGTTCGCGTTGTCGGTGGTGCTGAAGCCTCCGAAGATCGTGTTCCACTCGCACGCCCCGGAGTTGCCGTAGGTCTGGGAGCCGGAGCCGCAAGATGTCGCGCCATTGTAGAGGGTGATGGTGTTGCCGGTGGAGAAGGTGAACCCCATCATGTGGGCGACCCCATCGTTGATGGTGATGCCCGTAGACTGCGTTGACGTCCAGCCGGCATTGAAGGTCTCGAACTCCACCTTCGCGACGTCAGTGCCGAACCCCAAGTTCACGGATGCAGACGAATCGCCGACGATAGTATTGGGTGCGTCACCCGCGTAGCCAACTCCGCCCGACGTGCGCGTGTCCGTCGTCTTCAGGATCGCGAAGACGCTGATGCCTGTTGCGAACGTGCGTGGGCTGGCGGCTGCCAGGGTCTGGCTGCCGTTCGGTGTGAGGCCGTGCAGCGTGCCGAAGGCGCTCGCCGTGTACACGGGCTGGTTTGCGCCAGTGCCCTGCGTAACGGTCCGCGTGCCGATCTGGTCCGTCCACTGCGAGACGCCGGTGGCTGTCGTGACGCCCAGCTCGGGGTCGAAGTACGAATCCACACCGGTGATCTGGGTGGGCGCCCAGTATTCGAAGGAGAGCGTGTTGCTTGTCCCGCCAGCGGTCGTGACTGCGACCGTCACCACGCCAGCCGCATGGGCTGGGAGCGCGAACGTACAGGTCGTGGAAGTGCTGGAGGTGGGCGCTACGCTGTTGCCCCCGATTACGACGTTCGTGGCTCCTGAGAGGTTCGTGCCCGTCGCGACGATCGCGAGACCGCCGCCCTGGATTCGGCCCAGGCTCCAGTTCAGGCTGGAGATCGCAGGCGCCGCCACGGCTGCCGCATACGTGAATCCACCCGCGAGCGTGCTCGAGCCGCCAGGTCCGAGCACGACGACGTCCTGCGTACCGGTTCCTGCTGGGGTCTTCGCGATGATGACGCCGCCGCCCGCGGAGATGATGGTCGCTAGCGCGCCGCCGATCGTGACGCCGAATACGCCGTCGAAGAGACGGCCGGTGAGGTAGACGAGATCGCCGCCTGCCTGCGCGCCGGTGTTGGGGCCGATCGCCACGAGGACGGGCGCCAGCACCACGAGCGCACCACGAGCCTTGCGGTACTGGCTGGTGAGCTGCCCCAGGCCGGTGAGGGCGTAGTTCGTGATCTGCGTCGGGCTGCCCACGTGCCCGGTCTACGGGCTCAGAAGGCGCCGCCCGTGAGTCCTCTCATCATGCCCGCGTAGTCGAGGACGTTCGCGTGCATGTAGTTCAATGCCTGCGTGCACGCGTCCACGTCGTCATCGTGCGGCGCGAAGGGGAAGGACTGGAGGGAGAGCGCGAGCGCTTCGGCGATGGGGTTGCCTCTCGGTAGGTAGACGTTCCGCGCCTCGAAGAGCGGAGAGACGGCGTTCAGGCGCGCGGCCTTGCCGCCCTGGGGCTCGACGGCGACGACGCCCGAGACCTTCCCCTCGAGCGCCGACATGACGGCGGGGCCGTTCGCCTTGTCCTCGATGAGCACGCTCGACCCTGGGTGTGCGGTGCACATGGCGAGGATCGCTTTGACGCTCCCCACGAAGTCGAGACGCTCAAGAATCGCGTCAACCAGATAGTAGTTCGGGCCCGACGTTCCCCACAGCTGGCCCGCAACGAAGTCGCTCGTGGCGACGCCCTTGAAGCTCAGATCCCAGGACTGCAGCGTCATCGAGAAGGGGGGAGGATGCTTCGGGTCGTACCACTGGATCCACTCCTCCTTGATGATCGCGCCGCCCTCGGGCACGGGCCGCTGCTGGAGCTGCGCAGCGCGATCGCGCGGTGGCATCCGCTCGAGCTCCTGTACCTCGGGCTCGCCGAAGCGCTCCGGCCAGAGGAGTTCCCCCTTTCCACGCCGCGGGTCGCTGGCGTATGCCTCGGGGCCTGGCTCGTAGCGCATCGGGAGAACGACAAAGTGCCAGTCGCCCTCTTTTCGGAAAACGCCTGCGAGATCGTGGACGGCGAGACGCTGCATGATGAGGACGGTGCGCACGCTCTTCGGGTCACGCTGCCGCGTCCGAAGCGTGGTGTTCCAGTAGTTCTCGGCGTCTGCCAACGTGGCCGGCGAAATCTCCTGCGGCTTGATGGGGTCGTCGATGATCCGCACGTCCGGGTGACGCCCCATGGCCTTGGAGCCGATTGACGTCGCGAACCGCACCCCTCCCCGCGCGTTGTGGTGCTCGCCCGCGCCGGCGCCATCCTCGACCCACACGACATCGCCCCAGCGCGCGCGGAACCACTCGCCCTGAATCAGCTGGAGGCTTCGTGCGGAGTCGCGTCGAGTCAGCGTGACGTCGAACGACGTGGCAAGGAAGCCAAGAGACGGATCGCGGACCCAGCACCAGACTGGCCAAAAGACGCCCACGAGGAGCGACTTCATGCAGCCCGGGGGGATGTTGATGACGATCTTCCGGAGCTCGCCGCGGTAGCAGCGCTCAAGTACGTCGCAGATCAGTCGGATGTGCCAGCCGTCCTTGAACTCGTACGGCAAGATGTGGGGCCACGCCATCTTCACGAATTCGTAGAACGAGCATCGGAGGCCGATCTCACGATCGAAAGCGGCCTCCGGAGCGCGTAGCAGCTCTTCGGGGGTCATGTGCAGGCGGCGAGCAGCTGCTGGAGGAGCGCGTCGTCGAGCATCTCGAGGCGGCTGATGATCTTGGTGCGCTCGATCGCGATGAGCTTCTCGGCGAGCTGCTCACGCAGCGTGGGGCCGGGGGCCACCTTCTTCGGCGGAGCGAGCTTCTTCGCGGGAGCCTTGGCTTTGGTCTTGGGTCGTGCAGCGCGCGTGGGGACGGTGCTCTGCTCGGTCTCGGTCGTGGTCTCGCTCATGGTCTTCTCCTCGGTCGCGTCGGCCAGGAGGACTTCCTGCACGGCTGCGAATTGTTCCGGGGATAGGCCAAGGTCTTCGGCGGTAGCGCCATTGCGAGCTCGCGCGATAATGCCGTCGAGGGCCCTATAGGCGCGCGCCCGATCGAGTGACTGCTCGCCGTCGAACTCGCCGGCATCGGAGAGGAGCTTCCGCTCGATGCTCACGGCACCGCGGGGCGTGTCGTCGCTCACGTAGCGCACCCCGAAGGAGCATCGGACCTGCTCGAGTTGGGCGCCGCGAATGCCGATGGACTCCGGCGTGACGTCGGGGTTCTCCCGAAGCGCAACGATCGCCGCCGACCGCTCGGCGTTCGTGAGACGAATGCGGGGCAGCGCGATCGGTCGCCCTCCCCTCGCGACACGTTGCACCTCGTGCTTGATCCACCACGCCGCGTACGTCGCGATCGAGTAGCCCCGTCCGGCGTCGAACCGCTCGATGGCCTTCTGGAAGCCGATGGCGCCGGCCTGGTAGAGATCGTCCAGGTCCTCCGCGGTCTTCTCGGCTCGCGCCGCCTTCTGCGTGAGCTTGCGGATCAGTCCCTGTTTCGCTCGGAAGAGCGCATTGAAGAGGATCACCTTCCGGTGCCCGGCGGCCTTCTGCCACGCAACGATCGCCTCCGTATCCGCAGCGATCGAAGACGGCTTCCCCATGGATCCAGACCATAGCTCGACCCCCGGGCGCCGTGCCAACGTTTTGGAGCCGCTGCCAATCCGTTGGAAATGACGAAGGCCCCGAGCTCGACGCCCAGGGCCTTCATCGTCTCGGTCGACTCCGTCTTAGACGGTGCCGTCCATGAAGCTGATCGACTTCGGGAAGCGGACCTGCGGAACGCCAAAGCGCTTGTGGCAGGGCACCTTGAAGACGAGGTTCTGTTGCTGCGGAGCGAACTGCTCGAACTCCTGCGGGATGATGAGCTGGAAGTTCTCCGGCGATCGCTGCGCGCATAGGATGCGCTCGAGCGAGCCCGCGCCTGCGGTGTCAAGCTGCGGCCAGTACTCGATCGACTTCAGCCAGGGCAGCGAAGAGAGCAGGTACGCCCCGATCGTCGTCATGTTGAAGTTGTCGAGACGGAGCGTGCTCACGATCGCGAAGTTCTGCGTGCCGAGCACCAAGGTGTCCGGCTTGTGCGTGCCCTTGGTCGTCACGAAGACGCCGTCGAGCAGCGTGTTCACGTCGTTCAAAATCTCGTTCGCCGTCGCGTTTTGCGTGACGGTCGAGCCGGAGAGCGTGCCCCAGCGGAGGCCGCCGGCGGTCTTCGTGGAAGCCGTGACGGCCGTGATGCCGGTGGCGTTCGCCATGCCGGTGAAGCCGCGAACCGCGTCACCCGTCGCCGCGAGGGCATCGCACTTGCGTTCGATGATCCGACGCGCCGTGATCGCCTTCATGGCGTCGAGCGGGATGCCCGAGAACGCCTGCGAGCGGAGGTCCTGGATCGAGTACGAATACTCGCTGCGGAGCGAGTAGATGTTGCCCGTCACCTCGTAGCCGACGCGCTCCGCGTTCGGTGCGTTGTCGCCGTAGTTGTCGGCGATCTGCGCGGTTCCGAGCTCGTCGTACTCGTGGTAGCCGTGCGTCGTCGCGCCGGTGGGCACCGAGTAGTTCACGGGCCAGATGTCCGCATAGCGGATGTCCGGGTATTTGAACTCGTACGGCTGCGGCATGATGTAGAGCAGCGAGCGGAGGAACATCGCGCTTTCGTTCGCGTCGATTTGCCCGAGCTGCTCGGAGAACTTCAGGACCTTCGCGATCGTTCGCGCGTCGAGACGACGACGCTTCGGGGCGAAGGGGCTCACCGGAGGAGCACGCTTCACCGTGGCAATCGCGCGACCACCATCGCGGCGAAGGCTGGCGGGCATCGTATCGAAGTCGACCGTAGCTGCGTTCATGACTGAGCCTTTCGAGGTGCCTTGCGGATCACGGCAGGTTCAGCTCGACGACTGCGACCTTGGGGTTCGCCGCCGTCAGACCGATGTCCTGGTACCAAATCGCCTTCGTGGTGCTGACTTCGGAGCCCGCGGTGCCAGAGACGGCGCCGCTCGTGAACGTCCCAGGGGAGTTCGCGAGGGTCGAGGAGTGCGAGACGTTTGCCGCGACACCCTGCGCGAACGTCGCGCCTGTCGCCATGACCGCTGCGATGCGTCCACGACGGAGCACCGGAACTTCAGTGCCGGGCTGATAGCCGCCGGGCTCCATGGAGTCCTTGTAGACGACGACGCCCCAGACGATTTTCGAGTCCGGGTCGCCCGTGCCCTGCGCGAGCTGGAGCACGCCGGCGTTGAGCTCCACGACGAAGCCGGGCTGGAGCGCGACGGCCCCGCACGGCTTCGAGTCGATGTAGTCCGACTCGTCGTTGTCGAAGAGCTGACCGGCGATGCCACCGGGATTCGCGAGAGAGTAGCTAGTCTGCGGTGCGGGCATGGCTCAGTGCTCCAGTCCGAGGTGCTTGCGAGCTGCCGCTTCCGCGGCCACTTCGCCCACGCGCCACGGCTCTGCGCGCTGGTAGGTTTCGAGGAAGTCGCCGGCAGCGTCGAAGCGCTTCATCAGCTCCGCGAGCTCGGCGTCGCCGCCGGCTGCGTCGAGGTGGCTCTGGACTTGGACGGTTCCGGGTGCCGTGCCGCGGTTCAGGTCGGTCATGCTTGCGCCCGCCTTCTTCTGCGTGTCGACCTGGAAATCGAAGCGGGCGCGGACATACTCGTCCGACTTGCCGTCCGCCTTGAACTCGGGGTCGCGAGCGACGACGCCGGCGATCATGAGCTCGCGATCGGTACCGGCGTTGGGAACGTCCTTCCCGTGGAGGATGCGAGCGCCGTCGAGGACCGCGATGCGCGCGGTGACCGCGGCGTCGACGTTCACGGCGGGCTTCGCCTCGAGCTCCTTAACGCGGGCCTTGGCCTGCGCGAGCTCTCCATCGAGCTTCGCAAGATCCGTGTCGGTGCGCGCGCCGAGCTTGCTCTCCGCGACATCCGCGCGAGCATTCCCCGTCGCTGCGGCCTTCTCGGACGCTTCGAGTTTCGCCTGGGCTGCCTTGAGCTGCTCTTCGAGGGTCATGCTCGCCGGTCTAGTCACGTCGCCCGCGTCGGTGAGGTAGGCCACGTCCACGCCATCCAGACGCAGGCGCACTTCGCTTCCGGCGCGGCCCCAATTCTTGGGCCCGAGTCCGATGTGGTTGATGACGATGTCGCGCTGGATCGCGTCGTACTTCTCGCCGCTCGGTGTCACGCCGGGCGTCATCTCGAGCATGCAGTCGTAGCCGCACGAGATCTCCGTGAGCTGGTCTTCCCCGTCGCTGTTGATGCGATCGAGCGTGCTCTGGTCGCGCACCACGATGTCGCCGGCCGTGTAGATCCCATCCCGCTTCGTGCCGCGAATGTCACCAGCCGCGTGCTCTTTCCAGTTCGACGGACCGATCATCGCCGGATGCCCGACCACGACGGTCGCGGTATCGAACGAGTCGAGGGACTTCTTCGCGAAGACCTCCTCGGGGGGCCGGTACTCGCGGCGCACGGTGCCATCTGCCTGCGCGTAGTCCTGCACGCCGACGCGAGAGAACCGGGCCGGGATGCGCGCGTGCCCCTGGGGCGTCTTGTGGTCGACGCGAATGCGGTTGCCGACGTCTACGCGATGGACCTTCATGCCGCGCGGTCTACGGGCGCGGCGGATAGACCCAGGCCATGGACTGGCCCACCTTCATCGCTCGTCGCCCCGAATTCGCTGGCTACGACGCCACCATGGGCGCGCTCGTCATCGTGGAGGCTACGCGCCAGATCGACGCGACCCTCTGGGGCCCCCTCGCCGACGATGGGATCTCGCTCCTTGCGGCCCAGAAACTGGCCAAGGAACCGAGCGGGAACAGCGCGAAGCTCGTGAACCAGGACGGCAGCACCGTCTACGACATGGAGCTCGACCGGCTGCGGATGGACGTGAGCGGCGGCTACCGGGTCACGTGACGGTCCGCATCAAGGACGCCGACCACGGCATGCGCGCGCTCCTCGACCGGATGCGCGAGGCCTCGAAGGGGGCCGGCATCAGCGTTGGCGTCCACGCCCAGGAGGGCGCCCAGGAGCACAAGGCGAAGGATGGGGAAGTCGCGCCGGTGACGATCCTGGACATCGCCTTGTTCAACGAATTCGGGCTCGGCGTCCCGGAGCGCTCCTTCATCCGCGCATGGTTCGACAGCGCCTCGAAGGAGAACAAGGAAGCCCTCGAGCGCGCGCTGAAGCTGGTGCTGAAGGGCGGCAAGACACTGCCCGAGGCGCTGGAGCTCGTGGGCCTGCGCTTCCAGGGGCAGATCCAGAAGTTCATCGCCGCGGGCGTCCCTCCGGCAAATGCGCCCGCCACCGTCGCGCAAAAGGGCAGCAGCAAGCCCCTAATCGACACGGGCCAGCTCCGTGACAGCGTGACCTTCAAGGTGACGGACAAGCCCACCGACTAATGCGGGGGCTTCGGCATCCCTTCCACCCAGTCCGTGGTGACGGTGGCGGTGCCGCCGCCCTCGGTGGTGAGGGTACCGGTGCCGATGATCTCGTGGATCGTCTGGTTCCCTCCCGGCACCGTCGCCACGTCCTGGTTCGCCAGGGCCACGGTCAGATCGGCGTGCGCGGCGGAGATGTACCGAGAGTTGATGGTCGTCGGCAGCGGCAGCACAGGGCCGTTCGTGACGAGTACGAGGCCCATCCCGTTCAGGGTGTCGAGGTTGTTGGGTTGCCAGATCCGCGTGTGGAGCAGGTCCATGTAGTCGTCGGCGAAGAACTGCCCCGGCGGTCCCCAGAGAAAGAGCTGGAAGCCGAGCAGGAGCTCGCGGCGGCCGACCTGGTCCAGCACATAGGTGCCGTCCCCGTTGTCGGTCTGCCGGAGGTCGTCACAGCCCACGGTCGTCCGCGAGCTCGATGCGATGCGGCAGCTCGCCCAGAGCAGGCCGCCTGCCGGCTTGCCGAACGAAGGCTCGACGTCGCCCTGCCACACGACGTACGCGGGAGGGCAGTTCAGGATGCTCGCCACGAGCGCTTTGAAGGCAGTTCGGGGGAACGGCGTCACGTGCTCGGTCTACGCGCGTGCGTTGCTCACGCCGTTCGTGCCCATGGGGCGCAGCTGGATCGTGATGACGGCGCCAGCCGTTGTTCCCGCTCCAGCGACGGCGACGAGCCGCATGCGATCGTTGAAGGGGCCACCCACGAAGGTCGCTGCCGCGAGGAGCGGAGTCAGGTTCACGCCAACGACGACGGGCGTCAGGGCTTGCTGGAAGCGGCTCACGCCCACCCTGTTCCTGAACGCTGCCGCACCAGCGGCGAGCTGCGCGTAGTGGCCGTAATCGAACCACGTGGCGCCCCCGTCCGGACTCGTCTGGAGGAAGAGGTCCAGCGTGCCACCCGTCGCGCCGATGAGAGACGCGCAGATGTCCAGCGACTCCGGCGCATCGATGTACGTCGCGAAGACCGCGGGCGCTCCCACTACCGCGGTGCTGGGAGCGGCTGGAGTCGTGCCCGTGAGCGTGAAGAGCGCGTCGGTCATGCGCCCGGGTCTAGGTGACGTTCACCGTGCACGTGTTGAACGTCGCGATCTGGAAGGGCGTGATGATGATGTTCGCCGAGACGGCCGGGCTGGGGTTCACGTCCAGGAAGAAGGACGTCACGTCGAGCACGCCCTGCACGCTGAGCGCGGCCGACTCGCAGGCGAGCGCGTAGACGGTCTGCCCTGGGATGAACGTACCGAGCAGCGTCGCGATCGCCGCCTGGATGAGCGCAACACCGTTCACCGGGAACGTGAGCGGGTTCGTCTTCACGGTGATGGTGAAATAGATCTGCTGCTGCGTGACGCGCGTGAACGAGACCGCCTGGAGCTTGCCCGTCGCGTCCGTCGCATTCACGGTCGTCACCCCGTAGCTCTGGATGCCGCTGGGCTTGCTGTTCCATGTCGCCTGCGCGATGAGAGCGTTGCTCGCGAGCGGGCTTGGGCCGTCCCAGATGAGTGCCTGGAAGGACTTCGCCGGCTGCCCGTTGCCGTCCGTCGCGAGCGTGTTGTTCTCGAGAACGCTCGCCGAGATGATGCCCGGCACCAGGGTCGGGTTCAGAAGACTCGCGCGAATGGAGTCGATCGTGCAGCCGCCGGCCGCGACGAGGAGCGTGGCGCGGCGGAGGCGAAGTGCCGTGTCGGTCTCGATGTTCGTGCCGAGCGTGCCCGCCGCGGGGTTGGTGATGCTGTTCAGACCCGAGACCGTCGGCGAGATCACCGTGAGGGTGCCCAGGTTGCAGGCGATCGGTCCCGTCTGCGTCGCGAGGAAGACGATCCCGGTGTAGTTGCCCAGCGTCGTGCTCACGATCGCATCGCGGTTCGTGAACGTGAGACCCGGGTATCCGGCGATGTTCGCGATGATTTGCCCGACCGTGTAGCTCTGCGAGGCGTTGATGTTCAGCGTGCAGAGGACCTGCGTCTTCGTGGCAGGCAAGCGCGTGACGCCCGTGAGCGCGCAGAGGTTGTCGAGCTGGATGCCCACCGCGCCGTTCGGGTCGATCGCAGCGTAGATGGCCTGGAGGAGCGCCCAGACGTTCGCCTGCGCGCTCGCCCAGATGCCGTTCATCTGCCCCATCGGCTGGGTGGGATTCAGGTTCAGCGCGGCGTCGATGGTGGCGAGCTGGTCCTGCTCGATCGCCTTCTGCACCTCCGCCGTCGTCGGCGTCTGCATGCCCGCACTGGTAAGGCCGCCCGGGGTCGTCATGACGGCGTGCCTCCGCCGCCGAACGTGGCGACGATGAAGGGCTGGCCGTAGCCGCCCACGATGTAGCTGCCGGTCGCGTGCTGGATCTGCGCGCTCCAGGTGAGCACACGGGTCGACCGGTTCAGGGAGATCGGGAGAGAGACTACCTTCGCTACGCCGGGCGTGGCGAGCATCATCGAGCGGAAGATCTGGGCGAGCACCCGCACGTCCGGGTTCTTCACCATGATCGCCTGCAGGTACGGAAACCCCTGCTGGAGGTCCATGAACCACTCGCCCTTGCCCATGGCGAAGCGCGCGTTGAGCTCCTGGACGGTCTCGGCGATGGTGTTCGACGAAACGAGCGTCATGCCGCCGTTCACGAACGAGAGGTCGTTGAAGACCGGATCCAGGGGCAGCGCCGACACATGGCGGGTCTACGGAGCTACTTCACCTTGCAGACCGCCGTGAAGGTGGGCAGCACCGCCGAGGAGAACGTGTTGCACGCGCCCTGCAAGGTAGTTGCTGCCCCCGTGAGCGTGGGCGTTGCGGCGTTGGTGGGGTCTGCGATTGCCTGGACGGCTGCTGCGTATGTGGAGACCGCGCCAGCGAACACGTTCATGGCGAGCGCGAGCACTTTGTTTGCCGTCCAGTTCGTGTCGTTCACGTCTCCGAAGGTGGCAGGCTTCACCGCGTTCGCGCCGATCTGGATGCTCGTTCCGTCGCTCTGGATCTGCTCGCCGCCGTCTTTGCCCCAGATCGCCTTGCTACCGTGCGGGTCGCCTGCACTCCAAAGCTTCACGTCCGCGAAGAGCCCGGGGACGAACACGGGCCAGCCGATGTCGTGCCGGGAGGCGTCCGCAGGCTGCGAGCTCTGGTTGCTCGAGCGCCACTCCCCGATGCCCGCTGAGCAGAAGACGAGCAGGCCCGTGTCCCCTGCCGTCATCGGCAGCGACATCACGAAGCCGCCTGCGCGGGGCCACATCACTGGGACGCCCGCGAGCGTGCCGATGTCCTCGTACGTCCGCACGTTGTCGTCGTCGTACACGGCGTGCTGCACCATCACCTGGACGTCGGCTAGGTTCTTCGTCGGGTCCCAGCTCACGACCTTGCCCGGCAGCGCTATGTGGACGTCGGAGAGCGCGCCCGAGACGGCCTTGCGGATGATCTCGGGCAGCGTGCGAGGGATGCCGGCCATGCGCGTGGTCTACATCGGTGCATAGTGCATGATAATGATCGGTCGTCCGGAAAGCGGGTAAACAGGCTACTTCCACTTCCGACAGTGAAGCGTCACCGTCCAGTCTGGACCCCACGTCGCGCCGTTGAACTCGGCATCCTCGATGCGGTAGGCGCCCTGGAGAAGCGCGCCTGCGATGACGATGGGTAGGCCTGGGAGGAGCCCGGGTTGGATGAGCGCCTTCACGGTCACGATTCCCTTGTTGTCGGAGCTCGGGGACCCGATCATGCCAGTCTGCGCAGACAAGAGCACGGCAGTGGCTGCCGTACCAATCGACTGACCCGTCTGGAGGAGCTGCAGGGCACCATCCTGGACGCTCCACTCAAGCCCGTTCGAGCGCACGACCTTGCCCATCACCGTCGCAGCCACGCCATGGAACGTGCGCGCTGGGCCGCCCGTGGAGGCCGACGCGAGGGCCTGGGCTTGGGCAAGATTGCCTGTTCCCACCCCCATCGCCTGCCCGGCCAGCTGCAGGATCTGCTGGGGCGTGGCCTGCGCGGGGACTTTGAACAGCGCACGCTGGGGACCGAAGGCCTGCTCGGAGTCTCCGCTCGAGATGGTGGTGATGATGTTGGGGCCGTCGACGATGCTCTCCGCGCTGCGGAGCTGCCCGAGGTAGACGGTGTGGTTGTCGCCTCCGTAGCCCACGTCGAGCTGCACGGGCACGAGCTTCGGCTGCTCGATGCTCTTCCGGGTCGCCGGCGAGAGGTTCCAGACCTTGATCTCCACGCTGTTCGGCTCGGGCTTCAGGTTCTTCTTCACCTTGAAGGTGAGCGCGATACCAGCCTGCGTGTCGATCGATGGGGCCTGTCCGCCCACGACCGCCTTTGCGAGCTTCAGCTGCGTGGTGCCGAGCGTGAGGGTGCACGTGCGCCCGAAGAGCTTCGCCATCAGAACACCGCTTCGGCGGCCGTGAAGTAGAAGAGTACGCAGCGGCGACCGACCCCGAGATCTCCGAGGTTCGGCGGATCGTCGGAGAGTCCGACCTGCGGGACGCACATGAGGTGTCCCTGCGGCACGGCCGTGTTGTAGCGGTGCCGGCGCCAGATGGAGACTCCGCACACGAGCTTCTTCGAGCCGATGAGGAGCGCGCCCGCGTTGGTCGATAGATCGAGGTAGTAGCAGGCCTCACGAGCCGAGAGGCGGAGCGTGAGGATGTACTGCGTGCCGTCGAGGGTGGGCGCCAGGGTGTAGTTCGGCACGTCCGGAAACGTGGGGATGATTGCGCCGGCCATCACGGACCTCCGAATATGCTCTTCAGCGACGTGAGGCCGGCGCTCGCAAGACTTTGCATTTGCCCCGGGTCCTGCGGTTGCTGCGCCCCTTTGGGGACCGGAGGCGTGTCTTTCGGGAGCGCCGGAATGGGAGGCGCCGCGACTTGCTGCGTGTTCACGATCGCGAGCTTTCGGAACGCGATCGTCATCCGCGTGCCGGTGCCGGTCTCCTTGTCTCGATCCGTCGTGACCTCGGTGATCACCATGCCCGAGTACGTCCAGCTCTTCGTGATGACGTCTACGAGGCCGGCCTGGGCGCGGATGGCGTCGAGCGCCGTGAGCAGAGACGTGAGGGAGTCGAATGGGGCTGCCCACTGGAGGACGCCTTGCATGATGACGGGGTTTTCGCGCGGGTCGAGCAGGCCGCCGATGGCGCTCGAGATGGTGCCCACGGGGTTCACTACGGCCTTCGCGATCGTGGAGAGCGTGCCGTTCGCGTTCGGGTACTGCGGCAGGTTGAGGGTCTGCGCGCCGTAGAAGCCCTGTCCCTCTGCGTGTGCCGTGAGGTCGATCGGCTCCTGGGAGACGAACACCTCGAGCTTCACCTCGTTCAGCTTCACGCGGTAGTGGTCGGAGATGTTCGCGCCCTGCTCGACCGGGAACTCGGTCACCTCCGCGTCGCGAATGACCTGCTCCTTGGTGACGCAGTCGAAGTAGATCGCGCTGCCCGATTGGGGAGAGAGGTACGTGCCGCCGAAGAAGGGGTTCAGGCCCATCAGTGGCCTCCGCCCGAGGGAACCGCGGCGTACGCGTCCTGGTTGTCCGAACCGGTGGCGTTGACGACCTGCCGGCCCATCTCCTGCGCGGTGCTCTTATCAGCGTTGCCGTTCACGGTGATGTCCACGTTCGTCGTCTTGTTTACGTCGCCAGCCACGGTGGGACGGTGGAATGCAGGTGTCGACACCGTGGTGGACGGAGCGCCAGGCCCGTCGCCTGCAGAGAGCGCCGCAAGGCCGTGGCGCAGACCGGCTCCAGCGCCCGGAAGGGCAATGTCTGCCAGCTCGTTCACGAGGTCTGGCTGCGCAGCCCGGAGCTCGTTGAACTTCTTCGTCAGAGTCGTAACCGTATTGATTACGACGCTCACTTGCGCAGCGACGAGATCCAGGGTTGCGACAATGCCGTTGAAAACAGCGGCAACCTGGAGACCGGATTGATGCAGGACCTCCAGTGCGGTGCTCCCAGCGGTAGCGCTGGTGCTTGTCACGCCGAGAGCAGCGCCGAGATCCATCGCTGCCTGCCAGAGCATCCCGAGGTCGCCCCAGAGAAGCATGACGGCGGCAGCCAGCGCCTGCACGACGGCCTGCGTGGTGCCCACGCCGAAGAGCGAATCGATGAAGTCTCCGATGACGCTCTTCCCACCCTTGAACGCCGTGTAGACGTCGTCCACGATGAGCACGAGGAGCGCGATCGCCGCGACCGCGAGGATCACCTCGATGTTCATGATGGCCCAGGTGAGCGCGAGCCCGGCCGAGATAGCCCCGAGGGTCGCGAGCGCGGTCTGCACGATGTAGGAGTGCTCCGAGAACTTGCGGAACCAGCCCGCTGCGGCCGCGACCTTTTCCACGATCGACGTAAACGCGGGGATCAGCGCGCTCGCGACCGTGGACGCGAGGCCTTTGCCTACGAGGCGCAGCTTGATGAGCGAGTGCTCGCCCTCCTCCGCCTGGTGGACGAACTCCTCCGACACGCCGCCGCCCAGGGCGTCGAACTCCTCGCGGAGCTCCTCGATGCCCTTCGAGCCCTTGTTCAGGAGCGGGATCATGCGCGCGCCCGCGCGGCCGAAGATGCTCATCGCCGTGGCGGTCTTCTCGGCTGGGCTCTTCAGCTTCGTGAAGCCGTCCGCGACGTCGGTGAGGATGTCGCTCGTGGGGCGAATGTTGCCGGTCGCGTCCTTGATCTGCACACCCAGCTTCGCGAACGTGGCAGCCCCATCACCGCCGCCCTCTGCAGCGGCGCCCAGGTTCTTGTTCAAGAAGCGGAGGGCCGTGTTCGCTTCATCGGCCCCAAGCCCAGCGTTCGCGGCCGCGTACTGGAACCCCTGGAGCTGCTCGACGGAGAGCCCGAGGATCTCGGAGGTGTGCGCGAGCTCCGCCCCAAGCTCGATCTGCTTCGTGATGAACTCGCCGATCTCCTTGATGCCGAAGGCGAGCCCGATCAGCTCGCCCGCGCGCGTGGCGGTCTCGGCGAGCTTGTCCATGCGCTCGTTCGCGTGCTCGAGCGGCTTGTCGTCAACCTGTACACCGAAGAAGGCGATGAGCTCACGGAGCGCGGACATGCGGCCGGTCTACGGGTGACGCCTGCGTGTGCTCTTCCGCTCCGCGCTCCGCCGTGCGTTCTCTGACGCCTCGTGCTCGGCCGCTTCCAGCATCTCGATCGTGTCGTGGGCGACGCAGGCGTCCTCGAAGGACCACTGCTCTTCGACCTCGAGACGACCTACGTGGTAGCGCCCGCAGGTGAGGATTCGCTCGGTTCGCCAGCAGATGTGCTCGGGGACGTCGAGCTTGACGGCGTCTTCGTCGCTCCGCCCGCGTCGGAGGCGAGCGCGACGGCGGCTCTCTCCTTCAATTCGCGAAAAAAAGGGCCGTAGTTCACCTCGATCGCGAACTCGAGCCACTCGACGCGCTCCATCGTCTTGCCGCGAAAGTGGGCGTCGTAGATCTGCAGCAAGCGGGGCGCGCCCTTGTCGAGCTGCACGTCCGTACTCTCGGCGAGCCGATCGCGCACCCACTCGAAGTCTTCCTCGGATAGCGCGGCCAGCGCACCGGCGACGTCGATCTTGCCACCGTTCCGCGCAGCGCCCATCACCAGGAAGACCGGGGCCACCGACTTCATGATCTTCAGGAGCACGCGGTCGGCCATCTTGGCCCCGAGCTGCGTGACCGTGTACTCGAACTCCCCGACGACCTTCGACTGCTTTTCGAGACCCATGCGCGCGGTCTAGCGGGCGTCCGTCAGACCTTCGGGTTCGAGCCAATGAAGATGTTCAGGTCGCTGCAGAAGAGCGGCCACTCGCGCGACTTCGCGGTGCGGTCCCACTCGAGCGACGGCGGACCCTCGATCCAGCAGTGCGCGCCCGCGCAGAGGCTGGTGCCGTTCAGGTCCTTCAGCATGAACGGGGCGATGCCCGCGCCGTTCGCAGCGTTGTTATCGAGGATCATCACCGCTGACAGCGCGTCGTTGATGTACGACGACTGCATCAGCTTGAGGGTGATCTTCGCGCACTTGTTCTTCGTCTTGCTGCGCGTCACCGATCCATCGGTCCCGAGGACGTACGTGAAGTACATCCCCTCCGCCTCGATCTCCAGGAACGACCCGTCCGCGTAGCCGGAGTCGATCTTGATGGCGCCGAAGTCGATGGCGATCTGATCCGCGTCGTACGAGTACGTCCCTTGAGCCATGCGGCCGGTCTAGGGGCGCTCGCGAGTCGCCACGTGCCACGAGCCGCAAGCCTGGCATTCGTAGGCTTGCGTGGGCGACCCCATGCGGCGCGCGTGCGCCCTTGCCTCCGCGCGCGACTGCGCCGGCCTGTAGCAACGAGCCAGCACGCGTCGGACCTTCCGAGCCACCGTCAGCTCGTGACGGTGCCGGAGCTCACGACCATGTGCACGGCGCCTGCCAGCTGCTGTGCCCAGTTCAGGTTGCGCAGGATGCGGTTCGAGCGGTCGCTGACGCCTGCGCTGGCTGCGGTGGGCTGCGAGACCACGGAGCTGCCCTGGACGCCGCCCTGGGCCTGCTCGCCCTTCTGGAGTGCGCCCAGGAGACCGTTCGCCAGGCTCGTGATGCCCTTGTCCGTGAAGGGCGTCTTGCCCGGACCGAGGAGCGCGATGTAGTAGGCGAGCGAGATCTGCGCGAGCAGCCAGTCGAGGTACCGACGCACGTCCAGGAACTCGCCGAAGCCGTTCTTGCCGCCGCTGTTGCTGTTCGCGATGCCACCCGAGGCCGTGACGTTCACGCCCTGGATGTTCACGTAGCCGGTCGCGAACTTGTTGCCCAACGTCGCGAACTGCGTCTCCGTGAGGTTGTCGACGGAGATGCCCGGGAGGGTGTTGTATTCCCACGTGTCGTTGCCCGGCGTGGGCGAGCCGCCGAAGCGCGCGCTCTGCCACTCGACGCCCGCGAAGGCCTTCGTGTTGTTGCCGTTGTAGAGCACCGCCGTGTAGTGGTACGCGGCCGTCTGGACGGCGCTCGCGACACCCGTGGAGTCGGCGTTGTCGGGGGCCGTGGACTCGCTGGCCTGCGTGACGAAGAGCTTCTTGTTCGACTCCGCGAACGCCGCCGCGGCGATGATCTCGAGCTTGCTCTCCGAGTCGAGCGCCAGCCCGTACCACGTGTTATCGCCCGCGATGGCCGTCGTGAGGTCCGCGGCAATGCCCGGGTCCGTGGACGTGTTCGTGACGTAGAAGTTCGACGTCCAGTTCGACAAGGCGTTCAGCGTGCCCGCTGCGGGGCTCGCGATCGTGATCGTGTCGACGGAGCTCGTGGAGCCCGCGAAGCCCGTAACGGCGTTGATGAGCGCCAGGATGGCCGTCGCGACCGTGGTGGTCGTGGACGCGCCGGGCACCGTGAACGGGATCGTCGTGGAGACACCGAGCGGCGTGGTCACCGTGATGCCGTAGACGGCGCCCTGGACGGCCGTGAGGCACTTCAGCTTCAGGATCTGCGTGGTCTTGTTGACGCGCTGGCAGACCATGAAGCTGGACGCTGCCGGGTTTGCGGACAGGCCCGCGTTCACCATCAGATAGGCGTCATCCGTCGTCAGGAACCCGGCGGCGATCAAGCCCGAGAGGCCCGTGTACGTCTGCGGCGTCGAAGGGAACCCACCGGGCACCTTGTTGACCATGCAGAGCGTCTTGCCGAAGCCGGGAACCGTGGGGCTCGCGCTCGAGGCGGTGACCGTGGCAAGGACGATGTCGTTGAGTGCGATGCCCATGCGCGCGGTCTATGTCGCTGCGCGCTCTACTTCGTGGGCTCGGGGTCGTGCTCTGCCGGAACCGGCGGAGGAAGCGGCGCGAGCTCGGGCTGCGTCTCCGGTGCGGGGTCGACGTGCGAGACGGGAACCATGAGCCCAGTGCCGTGGTGCTTGTCGCCGTCGCCGGCCATTGCCAGGAGAACGACCGCGGCCAGGTTGCTCGACTTCGTGACCGTCGCAACCGTGAAGATGAACGCGAGCTCGCGCTCTTCCTCGCTCGCCTGCTCGTCGGGGTACATCGCCTTGATCTCGTCGACCTTCTCCTGCGGGATCTGGCCACGGATCTCGCATGCGGTGGCGACTTCCTTCGATGTCTTGTTCGCCTCGAACCAGGTGCGGAGACCTTCGAGCGCGCTCACGAGACGCCTCCCGTGACCTTCGGACCGGTGCGGACCATGTCCGGGGTGAGGACGACGCGCTCCGGGGGATTCTCTGGGACGGCGACGGCCTTGGAGGCTTCCGCCAGGCGCTTCGGGTGGAGGTGACGCGCGCGGTGCGCGCGGACCTTCGCGGGCGTGGCGTGGTGGTCCATGACGACGTTCAGCGCGAGCTCCGTGGGAGCCACCATGTCCCGGTGGTCGTCCGTGTGGAGGCGATGCAGGAACCAGAGCTGCGCCATCTCGGCGCGGTCGCCCTCGACCTCCTCCATCACCGGCTCACCGGCCTCGTCCACGACACCCACGAGGTCGCCAGCGCCGTTCAGCTCGCGCTTCTGGCGCGTGATGGTGAGGTCCTTCGCGGCATCGCTGGCGTCGAACGCGGCCTGCACCTTCGCGCGCTCCGCCGGCGTGAGGGCGTTCAGGATCCGCTGCGCGATCACGGTCCGCGCGCTGCAGTGCGTGACCTCGCGGCGCTCCTCGGGGTAGTTCCCGCCGAACATGGTCGACCGTGCAGGCCAGACGACCGTGACGGTGTGACGCTTCTGGAACTCGTGACGATGCCAGTCGTGGAGCGCGCTCATGTGGGCCGGTCTACGTCCGCGGCATCGCGCCCGGTCCAGCGATCACGAGCCCCACGCTCGCCGCCCGCATCCGCTGAAGCTGGGCCTCCACCTGGGCGATGGCGTGGTGGATCTGCTTCGCCACGGACATCTGGTCGACCGGGAACACCGGCGCGGACGACTCCAGCTTCCAACCGGAGGCCATCGAGGCCGCGAAGAGCAGCGGCTGCGCCTCGTAAACGACCTGGATGCCAGGTCGCCCGGTTTCCGGATTCATGACGGCGAGCGCCTGGACGTGGAGCTCGTAGACGGGCGACAGGTGTGTGACCGCGAACGGACCGGGCGGCGCGCGCCCCACGAGCCAGATCCCCCGGTCACGAGCCACCACCCACGGCCCCAACGCTGTCTCCGCTGCCTTCTCCGCCGTCGCTTCGTTCGTGTTCATCGCTGCTCTCTCCGTGCGCCTCGAGTGCGGGCGCTTCCTGGGTTGCTCTCATCTGCATCAGCTCTGCGCGGATCTCCTGCATGCGTCGCACGTCCGCGATCGGCATGGTCGAGAGGTCCAGGCGGTCATCACCCTTCGGGGGCGCCATCACGATCACCGGTGCCAGCTTCACGACTCCGGCGATGTGAGCGGCCGTCTTGACCAGTCCGCCCATCGTGCGCGCAGCCGTGGCCCTCACGTGCGCGGCCTTCGTCTTCACCATGTCGGCCTGCATGGCCCTGATGCCCACGTCCAGAGTCGCCAGGAGCCGCTTGCGATGCCCCTCCGTGTCCATCGACGGCGTGGCCTCGACGAACGCCGTGTAGAGCTCGTGAGCGGCGCTCGTGGACATCGACAACTCGTCCGCCAACTCCGGGAAGCTCCACCCCATCGACCGCAGCTCGAACGCACGACGGCCCTTGTCGAGGGTCGCGGGCTTGTGGCACTTGGTGCGACGCCGTGCGTTCGATGTGCGGTTTTGCGCCATGAAATGTGGGCCTACAGTCCGGCGGGGCCCCCCGTTCCGGGGATGCGCTTCCGGGCGTTGGCCTCCCGGATACACGTCTGGCACTCGGCGTCCGTGGGCTGCATGCGGTGGTCCTTGGGGCAGCGGCGATAGGCGTCGGTCGCTGGGATCGCGATGGTCTGCGCGGGCCCAACGGCTGCGAACTTGTCGGCGAGCCGCTTCAGCGAATCCGCGATGCTCTCCTGGGCCTCCAGCGCGCGAACTTCGTACGGGCTCAGGATCCCAAGATGCTCGACTACCAACTTCTCCTCGGGCTTCTTCGTGTCGTTCTTTCCCATCACATCCTCCTTCGGTTCAGATCTTCCTGACGCACACTTCCACGCGCGGGCTCTCTCGGTCGGGGTCCGCGAGCGCAGCGCCGATACCCCGGATGCGGTGGTCGTTCGGGTAGGCGATGCGGATCATCCCGTCGGTGATGCTCTTGACATAGTTGTCGAGATCCCCGCCCTTGCTCTCATGCGTGCGGAATACACGCATCGTGACGGAGAACCGATCCTTCTCCGTCCACGCCCAGCCCTCACGCGAGACGGCGGCCTGGCAGACGAGGCGGACGCGGTCCTCGTAGGCGCGCGTCTTGGCGGGCGTGTACTCTTGCGCGAAGGGCTTGCCGCTGCGCGGGACGATGACGCGGTGACGCGCGCGAGCCTTGGGAACCGCCTCTCCTGGCACAACAAAACGGAGCTCGCTCATCGCGTGAACTCCGGCAGCTTGCGCAGCGCTTCGAGTGCTGCCTCAACATCGAGACCAGCGATACCGGCGCGAATGACTGAGCTTCGGCTGGCATGGGTAAACCCGCGCCCCTTCAAGGCCTTCACGAGCGCGTTGAGTGCGCGGAGATTGTCCTCGTAGAGTGAGATCGCGATGATGAAGAACGGGCGCGCGATCTTGTCCGAGAAGCGAGGCGAGCTTTTCGCCGTTCGTTTGCCGCTCGTGGGTCTGCGTGGAACGCCCACGGCGCAGCACGATTTCGCGTAGTGGCCTGGCTCGCCACACCGACGGCAACGGCGCGCGCTCATCGGTACTCTCCATCGATCGTCGGATCGTTCTCGTCGTCGAACCTGCCGGGTGGCGGCTCGGGCGTTCGGTCCACGTACTGGCGTCCAGGCCACGCGGGCGACGCGATCACGTCCGTGAGCTTCGCGAACGCGCCGTCGAGCTCGAGATCCACTTCCGTCTCGCCCCCGCCGCGGACCTTCACCAGCACGAGCTCGCGGCGACGCACGTTGCTCTTCTCGGGCTTCCAGAGGTACCCGATCGTGTTCGCCTTCGCTTCGATCTCGGCGCTCCCACGCGTGCTGCCGAGCGACGGCTTCCCGCTCCCTTTCGCTCGCGCGTCCGGCTTATGCATCTGCGCGAGCTCGAGGATGGCGACACCGAGCTCCGCAGCGAGCAGCTTCAGCCGCGGCGCCACGAGCTCCGACCACTCCCACTTCTTCCCGCACACCGCACCTGCCGGCGGCCGCACCTCTTGGATGTAGTCTACAACGATGAGACCGAGCGGCACGCGCGAGCCATCGCCCAGGCCCGAGTGCATCTTCGTGTCCCGGCACCGCGTCGCGATCGCGCAGATCTCGTCGATGCTGATGCCGTGGCGATCGATCACCACAAGCGGCCACGCGGCCGAGTGACAGACCGCCTCCGTGTGACGTCCGATCTCGTCGGTGGTCATCACGGCCTTGGAATTCCGGGACGTCGTGATCCGCGAGTGGTCGACGCTCGCGAGGCGCGCCATGCGACGGTCGTGGAGCTCGTCGCGGTTCATGTCGGCGACGGCGAAAACCAGCACGCCCACGTTCGCAGCCGCCGCCGCGCACGCCACCTGGTCGCCGAAGACCGTCTTGCCTCCGCCGGGCGTCGCCGAGACCACCGTCACCTCGCCCGCGCAGAGACCGCGCATCGCGCGATCCACCGTCGGCAGTCCCGTCGAGAGGCCGAACATCTTCGCGCCTGTTCCGCCGTTCCGCACGTGCGACATCTCCTCGAGCGCGCGCGCTCCGGTCTCGTGATGCTCTTCGTGTCGCGTGCGCGGATCGAGGCGCGCAAACTGCGCTGCCCCGCGCACGGTCTCTTCGCTCCACGCCTGGACGTCGGGCGCCTGCCCGCTCCACGCGACGATCGCCTGCCGCTGCATGTACAGCGCCCCTGCGCGACGTCTCCACGCGTCGTGCACGAGCATCCCATGGGGGCGCACGTTCGCGAGCGCCGGCGACGCGTTCAGGACCTCCGTCAGGTAGCCCATGCCGCCCACCTGCGCGAGACGATCGCGCGCCTTCAGCCAGCCGCCGACCGTCACGATCTCGACGATGTGGCCCGCGTCCGTGACCTCGATGCAGGCCTCGTAGATCCGACGGTGTCGCTCGGAGAAGAAATGTTCTGCCAGCAGAAAATCTCTTACCTGCGGCAGGCAGAGCGTGGAGATCAGGCAGTTCGAAAGCACGGCCGCCTCCGCGTCCAGGTCGTGCGGGCCCACGCCCACGAGATCCGTCGGTGCCGGGTGGAGCTGGAGCACCGCGGCGCTCATGTTCCGCACTTCCGGTCTGCGACGAGCGCCACGCTGCGCGCGAGAGAAAGTAGCCAATCGCGTAGCGCCAACGGCGTGCGACTTCGGAGCGTGGCGTGAGCGGTGGGAAGTTGCGATCCGCGCGGGCCAGACGTCACGCGATGCGTGGCCGTGCCGCCCGTGCGCAGCCCTGCCGCAACGAGCTCGCGGCGCACGCCGACGAAATACAACCATGTGGGCTTCACGCACGCGTTGCCCCACGAGACCTGGTCAATCCGCACGGTGTGCCCCCCCCAGGCGTCCGGAAGCTCACCAGGGAACGGCATCGCGCATTCGCGAAAGAGCAGCGAGTCTGCCGGATGCTCGAGCACGCCGCCGAAGGCGCGCACTTGCTCCACGGCACGCGGTCCACACGACGGGTCTTGCTTGGTGCACATGAACCGCAGCCGCGACCATGGGCCACACGGCGGGTGCGCGACGACGGGATGCTGGCCGTCGTACAGCTTCGCGTTGCGCTCAACGTCCCACGGGTCGACGTCCGGAACACCGAAGTACACGCCTCCCGACTGGACGTAGAGTGCGGCGATCACGGTGCACCTGCCGGCACCGAAAGCATCAGCAGGTCGGCTTCACGGTTCTGCGCTTTCAGCAGCCGCGCGGCTTCCTCAAGCCGCGGCTTCAGCGCGAGCAGTTCCTCGGGTGTCGCAGGGTGCTCCTCGGGGGCTGCGGCGCGCTTCAGCGGTGGCTGACTGCGACGGACCTCGAACGCCTCGCCGCGCTCCACGAGCTCGTCGAACGCGGACGACGAGAGCGCGTGGAAGAACCGCATGAACTTCGCTCCCCGGTCGTTCTCGCCGGTGTGGAACGGGGAGTCGTGGATTCCCAGAGCCGCAAGGCGGATGCGCTCAAGCGGGACCTTCGCCCGGTGTAGCTCGGTAGCGCGCTTCCGCTCGTCCGGCATCAGCGAGCCCCGCTTCGGCTTGCCGGTTCGGATGTGCCACGCGTCAAGCCAGAGCTGGAAGGCCTGCTCCGGGTATCCGGGAGACTTCTTCGGTGGCTCTGCGGACTCAGGAACGGTTCCTCCCGTTCCACCACCAACGGGGGCTATGGGGGATCTCTTCTTCTCTCCTCTCCTCTCCTCTCCTCTCATATGCAGCGTTCCCGGCGCGCTTGTGGCGTTCGTTCGAAACGCGTTCCCTGGCTCAGTAGGGGCTGGATATTGCTCTGTTTGCTTTTCGCGGTGTTTACGCGTGCGTGGGGTGGAGAGGTCTCTTTTGACGTACGTTTCATGCGCGACGACGGTCAAAACTCGTCGCTCCGTGGGCCCGGAGACCTCGATCATGGGCCGCTCGGATGGGTCCGTAGGGTCGAGCGGGGCCCCAAGGACGGTCAGCGCGAGGGCGATCTCCGACCGCTTCCCCCCGAGGAGGTCGTGCACCGCGTCGAGGTCGGACTTGAACCCGCGCGCCAGCGGGATACGACCCCCGAAGGGGCGCGCCTCCAGGGAGAGCTCGAGGTAGATGAAGCGAACCGCGCGCGGCAGCCCGCGCTTGTCACCGCGTCGAAGAGACTCGTGAAAGGGCACCCACTCGTTCACTTCGTCCTCCGCAGGTAGGCAATCGCCGCTCGAAGACGTGGCTGGGAGTCGCGGAACGCGCCGCCCTTGTAGCGCTCGCGCGCGCCACATCTCCGGCAAGGACGAACTACTTCCAACACCATGTGTCGAACCCCCGGAGCGAAAAGCCGTAACAGACGATCATCAAGTCCTTGGGATACGCATCGGAGCACCCAACGAAGCTGAGACGAGGCGAGAGCCCCAGCACCATCGCGTTCCCGGCGACGTGTTCCGCGAACCAGTTCGTGCCGATGCTCGCCGGCACGAGGAGCAACGTGAACGCCGAACGATGCGTGCACTGCGCATGCATCTTCTTCACCCACCGCGCGATGTCACCGAACGGCGGGTTACAGAACAGGTTCCCTTCGAGCTCCCACCAATCGAGCTGGAACGTGTCCGCGCAGAGGTAGCCGGCCTTCGCGTTCTCGGGCGTGCACGCGAGGTCCCACGCGAGCCCACCGAAGCGCGCTTTGAGCGCCTCGATGAACTCCACCGGAGTCTCGTAGTCCTGCTTCGACCGGTGTGGCTTCTGCGCGGGAGGCATCGTCAGTTCTTCTTCGCCCGCTTGCCCTTGGTGGGCTTGCCGCCAGAGGGAACGTCGCCCATCGCTTCACCTTGCACTCCACGGGGCGATCTTCTTTCCCCGCGCGGATGTGCGCCGCGATGGAGTCGGACTCCTCCGTCGCCGTTTCGATCTTCCCTCGCCACGCGTCGTTGTCGGCCTTCTTGCTCTCCTCGAGCTGGCCGATCTCCTGGAGCTTCAGCGCGAGCAGGTTGCCCCTCTTCGCGATCTCCTCCTGCGTGAGCTTCACCGAGATCACGCGCGTGATGTTCTTCGGCTTCGCGTCCCGCTGCTGCGCGTCTGCGCTCGCATGGGCGGCCTCGTCCCAGCCGGCCTTGTTCGTCGTCGTCGTATCCGTCTTCATTTCGCGATCTCTCTTTCTGTTTTCGCTCGCACCCAGCGTGCGAGATTCATGCGGTCGTTGCTGATGCTCTGGGCCTTCTCGGAGCGGAAGCGGGGGCCACGCGCGTAGAACGCGACCGGGTGCTCGGGGTCCACGTGCGCACTCTCTCGCAGCATGCGGAGGCCCTCGCGTGCACACGCGTCGGTGTCGACGAGGAGGGTCTTCGCGCCGTCGTAGATCTGGAACGCGCAGACCGCGTGCCCGTTGTCGCCCACGATGTCGACGCGGAACGAGGACTCGCGAAACGCAACGGCGACCATGAGCGCGGCCGTCTTGCGCTTGTCGTCGTCGGCCTTGAAGATCGCCGGCTCAGCCTCGACGGCGTGGACGATCGCGATCGCGAGAGGCGCGTGGTACCGCCCGGGCGAGAACGTGAGCATGCACGCGATGGTGAACTCGAGGAGCGTCAAAGCACGCCCTCCTTCGCCAGACGGGCGGCTTCGGCCCGGAGCCACGCGGCGCGCCGCTTCTGGTCTGCCGCGCGCCCCCGTGAGATCGTGACGGCGAATGTCATCTGCGGGTCGGCCTCGAAGCCGTCGGCCTGCTCGTCGAAGTACGTCGCGCGCACGAGGGCGGCGCGGGCGTTTCGCTCGAGCTCCTGAACGGGGTTGAGGTCAGCGCTCATGGTGCTCCCCGGCGGCGAGCACGAGGCCGATCAGCACCGCCCACCCGCCAGCCATGAAGAGAACACCGACCAGGACGAGCGGATCGTTCACGAGTCACCTCCGATCCCAAGCCAACACGCGTGACCATCGGCCCGCAGATCCGCCTGCACCCGCGCTGCCACGAACCACGGCTGACGCTTCTCGCGCTCGTCGATGCCACGCTCCGCGAGCTCGTCGAGGATGGCCGTGCGCAGCTTCGGCAGAAGCTCGAAGGCGTCGACCAGGAGCATGCCGCGGAGGACGGTGGTGGAGAGGTTGCGGAGCTTCACAACGCACGCTCCCAGACACGCAGACGTCGACGCGTCCGTGCGGGCACCGAGGAGCGCGCTGCGCCGAAGAGGTTCGCCAGGAAGGCACGCACGCGCGCAGGCATCGACGGAGCTCGCGGCGGGTGCGGGCAGAGGATCGCGAACTCGAGCGGCGGAGGCGCGCATTGATTCAGGCCGGGCTCCCAGCGGAACCAGCGGCGCGCCAGGCCCAGCGACGTGGGCCACGAGATGTGACGACGACGAAAGAACCCGTCGAGCATCATCGGAGCGCCGCCTCGATCCGGAAGCGGTCCGCACGTGGCGCGCGGGGCTCTGCGTACTGCGCGAAGGCCTCGCAGGTCTCGTGGGCCAGCGCGCGCGCTAGGTTCGCCCGTAGGACGGTCTGCGGGGAGCGGACGACGAAGGGAACGAGACGAACGCGGGAGACCTTGCCGGCGCCTTCACACACGATGCACGGGTCGTAGGGCGGAGCCGGTTGCATGCCGTCCCCGCCGCACTTCGCGCACGGGACCTTGTCCTCGCGCGGTACCTGCTTCACGATCCCCGTCGTCGGGAGGAAGCGCCAGCGTGCCTCATCTAGCGCGCGCATCTGACGGCGGTTGATGGGTGCCGGGCGTCTGCCGAGCTCCACGGCAAGGTCGACTTCAACCGCGCAGATCGACTCGCCGCGTGCGCTCGCCTCACGCACCTCCGTGAGCGAGGGATGGAACGTGGCCTTCATGCCGACCTCGGGACGAAGAGCCACACCAGCTCACCGCGGACGGAGGCGAACTGAAGGCGCCCGTGACACTCGTTGCGTATCCGCGTGTGGAACGGACGCGCAGGGAGGTGCAGGCGAACAGCTGTAGGATACATCTTCTGGACGGCGGTCGATTTCATCGAGGTCCTTTCGTTTGCTGCGGTTCGGCGATCGGTCGGAGAGGTCGTTCAGGTGCTGTGGCGTTCAGGCCTGCGTGCGCACATGCGCGGCTGTATTGCGCTGCGCGGATGTTCATTTCGTGAGCAAAAAGAAGCGCGCTACGGATCACCGTGCGCGCTTCGTTCAGGTCAGGAGTCGGTGCCGGTGGCCGATGCAGTGTTCTCTTCGGGAAGCTTCGGCCCGGACGCGGTTCCGTTCGCGATCGCGCGCTCCTCATCGGTGAACCAGTCGGCGTCTTCGAGACCAGCCACGCCCAGGACGCGGCGGATGACGGGCCGGAGATGGGCTTCTGGACGCGCCGTGAAGCGAATCCAAGCGGAGACGGAGGGCTGGCTTACGCCGCACCGTCGAGCGAGCTCGCTCTGCGACATGATCTGCTCGGGACCGGTGACAGCGGAACGGAGGACCTCGCCTGCGGGAGTTGGCTTCATTCGTCTAGCTATAGCTATGAACGAGATGGGGTCAAGACGAATTGATAGCCATGGCTATGTCACGCCGGGGCACCCTCTGGGGAATGAAGGACCTCACGCCGGCGCAAAACGCCCGGATCACGGCCGCCATCGTCGCGCTCCAGCAGAAAAAGGACATGAGCACGACGGAGGTGGCGCAGCTCATCGGACGCAGCCAGCCGTCGTTGTCGAACAACCTGAGCGGGAAGAACGGCTTCTCCTGGGAGACTGCACGGCGATGCGCGAAGCTGCTGAGCACGACTCTGGACGAGCTCGTAGGCCCCGAGTCTCCTCGTCCGGGGGAGAAGATCGAGGTGCCCGCCGTGATGACGCCGCGGCACTACCTCGCGCCGGAAGAGGCGGGCCGCCAGATGTTCCTCGCGACGCAGGCATGGAGGGGACCCCACGACAAGGCCTTGGCGGACCGGTTCTTGGCCGACCCGGACAACCGCTCCTTCTCGGGCATGGAGGGCAAGTCGCCGCGCGCCTGGGAAGCCATGTACGAGGAGCGCTTCGAAGCGTGGAAGAGGGCGCAGACGGGGCCGCCGAAGGCGCCGACAGAGAAGCGAGGTCCCAAAGCGGCCAGGAGATAGCCACGCCGGGCCGCTGCCCGAATGGCGCTCGACACGTGTAGCCGAATGGAGCGATCGTCCATGGGTGGGGCTCACGCTGGCAGATCTCGAAGGATGCGTGGAGGAGCTCTACTCGCTCGCGAAGCTGGAGCCGGACGAGGTCCTCTTTCCCTCCTCGCTGGCCGAGCACCTCTTCGGCGAAGGCTGCATCCAGCGCGTGCCAGGCATGATCGGGAACGCGAGCTTGGGGCGTGCCGGGGCGCGCCGCTACATCGGCGTTCGGTCGTCCTTCACTGGTGCCCGCTTCGAGCACCTGGTCGGGCACGAGCTCGGGCACTTCGTGCTCAACCTCCGGGAGTACAGGGGCGACGACACGGAGAGCGCGTGCGACTTCGTGGGCGCCGCGATCATGACACGGCGGAGGCCGTTCGCACGATCGGCGCGCGGACGGGAGCGCGACTTCGCGCAGCTTGCCGCGGACTGGGAGACGACGGAGACGATGGTCGCGCTCCGCGTGGGAGAGGTTCTCGGGCTTCCGATCGCGGTGATCACGCCAGAGCTCGTGCGCGCTCGTGGTCCCATCGACTGGCCGGAGGAGGGCATCCTTCGCGAGCTCGCCCGCACCGGTGGCCCCGGCCTCGCGCGCGTCCAGCTCACGGACGACCGACGGCGCGTGGCACTCGTCGGTGACGAGGTTGATGCTGCCTAGGGCTGGGGCTTCGGTGTCTTCCGGAGCTCGTCGTATTTCTCGTTGGACCACATCGCATCGAGCGTGAGCTGCCAGGGATCGACGTCGTTGCAGGCCTCGTCGTCGGTCTCCACGATATGGTAGTTCGGCCACGACGCGCAGATCGTGTCGAACATCCCTTGCTCCTGCTGGGTGAGACCACGGCAGGCTGAGGTTCCGCCGGTGATGGTCGTGCAGTGCTGCGCGAGCGCCTTGCACTTCCCTGGCACGACCTTCTTCAGCTTCACCATGTCATCGAGGCCCCGTTTCCAGCGATCGAAGCGCTGGGGAAACGAGTGCGCGCACTCGTCGTGGTGGGTCTGGACCTTCGCACGAACCGCGTCCTCTGCGGCTCGCTTCCGGTCAGTCTGCTCCTGCTCTTCCTGACGGCGCTCGCTCCACGCTCGCTCTTCATGGTCGTGCCGCTCCTTGTCGTCCTTGGCGCGCTGCTCCGCAATGCGACGGTTTCGCTCGTCAGCCTGCTGCCGGATCTCGGTCTCCCGCTGCGCGAAGTGGGCGTCTCGCTGGTTCTGGGAGAGGTCGCACGCGAAGAGGATCAGCGGAACCCAGCTCCATTTCAGCATCAATCCAGCCTGACCGAAGAATCTATAGCCGTGGCTATAATTCCCCTTGCGCGCATCAATAGGCATAGCTATAGATTCTCTACCGGGCAACGACACCCGGCGGAGGAACATGTACGCAGCACGCAGCTACCGCCTCGGACGCCTCTCTCGTCCCTCCCGCATCCCGGCCGTGAAGGTCATGGAGCGCCACGTCCAGCCCGCCCCGTGCTGCATCTGCGGCGCCGTCCTGAAGGCAGGCGACCTTGCCTACGGGCGCGCGTACGACCTCCGCCGCTCGTGCCCGTCGTGCCCGTGGACGGCGGCGATGATCGCGGAGAAGACGCGGTGAGCGCGCGCCTTGGAGAGCGGAGTGTCCGCGACGAGCAGACCGCGTCGCCCGTTCCCACCGGTCGCCGATCCTTCCTGCGCGGGTTTCCCCAGGCAGAGATGCGCTACCAGGACGGGCGCCTCTTCTGGCCCGCGTGCCGCCCGCACGAAGATTGCTGCGCGTGCAGTGAGCGGCGCGATCACGACTCGTGTCCGGAGGTGTCCCTGTGAGCGCCGCCGAAGACCTCCTGCCCCCGACCTGCCAGGGCCGCGACTGCGGGCTCCCGGTCGAGGAAGGCGTGGACCTCTGCGAGGACTGCGCGGTGCAGCCCTGCGACATCTGCAACGCGGAGCCGGGCAGGAAGCACGCGAAGTGGTGTGAGAGCGGCCCGTGGGCTGAGCGGGCCGAGTGGGAGCGCGAGATGCGCGAAGAGCAGAAGGGACTGACGCGATGAACAGGGAAGCCGAGATTCACCCGTTCCACGAGGCCGCCATCGCCTCCTACCACCGCGTCGCAGACCGCGCAGAGGCGACGGCGCACGGCGTGTACTGCGAGACGCGCGGTCGGTTCCCGAGCGGGACCCAGGCGTGTCGCGCCGAGCTCCGCAAGCTGCTCGTTCTCCTCGACCAGGTGGACAAGGTCGCGTCGCAGCTGGAGCGGATCGCAGAGCTGGAGGAGGCAAGCCAATGAGCGACATGGCGAACGCAGCGATCTACGCGTTCTTCGCGACGTGCCGGCGGCTGCTGATGACGCCCGCGGCTGCGACGGGACTCCTGCTCATCTGCGCGGAGGGCGACGCGCGCACGGCGCTCTCTCGTCTGCCGACCCACTGCGCGGATCCGAGCACGGCGACGTTTCTCGAGACGGTGCGGCTGGAGCTCCGGCTCGTCGTGCTCGAGCAGCTCGGGGATACGGAACCGGCGCCACACGCGCACGCGCAGGCTCGACTGACGGTCGTGAAGGGAGGACGCAGTGACTGACGGATCTGTCGTGGCGCAGCCCAGCATGCTCACGCTGCCCGATGGACTTCACGCGGACGTGCCCGCGGACGTCTATCACCAGCGCGAATACGGCGTCGTGAACAAGGGGCTCTTGGATCGCGTGCGTGTCGCGCCGGCGGTAGCGAAGCACTGGCTGAACGGCGAAGAAGAGGAGCCGACGCCCGCGCTTCGCTTCGGCAAGATCTTGCACCATGCCGTGCTGGAGCCCGATCTCTACAAGCGGCAGTACTGCGTCGCGCCCGACTTCGGCGACCTTCGCTTCAAGGACAACAAGGCTGCAAAGAAGGAGTGGCTCGCGGACCACGCCGGACAGACGCCGGTCTCGTCCGACGAGGCGCGCGCGATCGGCGGCATGGTCGGCTCCCTCCGTGCTCACCCGCTCGCATCGCAGATCCTCCGTGACGGACAGGCGGAGCTCACGGCGACGTGGACGGACAAGTCGACCGGGCTGAAGTGCAAGGCGCGGTCGGATTACTGGGTGGAGAGGCGAGGGATGCTCGCGGACCTGAAGACGACGGAGGACGCGAGCGTCGAGGGCTTTCGCAAGTCGATCGCGAACTACGGCTACCACCGGCAGGACGCCTTCTATCGCGGCGGCTTCCTCATCGCGGGCGCGCCGGTGAGGCACTTCGTCTTCGTCGTCGTCGAGAAGCACGCACCCTTCCTGGTCGCCGTCCACGCGCTCGCGCCGCACATCGTCCAGCAAGGCCTCGACTCGATCCGCGCGGACATCGAGACGCTTGCGCGCTGCCTGAAGAGCAACGACTGGCCGGGCATCGACCCGAGCATCCACATCATCGACAACCTGCCCTTTTGGGCCGCTTGAGCACAAGGAATACGAACATGGCGAACACCGCATCAGCCACCCAGGCGACCCCGACGAACGGTGCGCCTCCCACGTCATCCACGCCGAACGCATCGTCCGCCCGTGAGCTCATCGCGTTGCCGGAGAGCGACGGGAACGCCCTCAACGCGTTCGCCTCCGAGGCGCACTTCGCGACCGCGATGCGCATGGCGACGGCGCTCTCGAAGAGCACGCTCGTGCCGAAGGAGTACATGGGCAACCTGCCCAACATCGTGATCGCGCTGTCTCTCGCCGCGCGCATCGGCGCCGACCCGCTGATGGTGATGCAGAACTTGAACATCATCCACGGTAAGCCGTCGTGGAGCTCTACGTTCCTCATTGCGTCCGTGAACGCGTGCAAGCGGTTCTCTCCGCTGCGATGGCGCTTCGAAGGATCGCCCGGTGACGACACGTGGGGCGCGCGCGCGGTCGCGAAGGACAAGGACAGCGGGGAAGAGTGCGTTGGGCCGCTCGTGAACATCGCCCTGTCCAAGGCAGAGGGCTGGTTCCAGAAGACCGGCTCGAAGTGGAAGACTCTTCCAGAGCTGATGATCATGTACCGGTCGGCGGCCTTCTGGACGCGTGTCTACGCCCCCGAGGTCTCGCTGGGCATGGGCACCGAGTACGAGGCGATCGACATGGTGCCCGATGCGGGCGGCACCTTTCACGCGGTCGGTGCGAGCGTGGAGACCGGCGATCTACGCGCGCTGGAGGCTGACTTGCTCGGCCAAGCGCCACCCGCGAAGACGGCTCCCGCATTCTCGCTCGCGGACTGCGAAGAGCGCGCCGGCGAGTTGAAGGAGCTCGTGATGAACGACGCGAAGGCCGGCGCGGAAGCGATCGCGCAGTTCACCGTGGAGTTCGGCGCGGCGTTCCCCGAGCTCGTCACGGAGCTCAACACGTTCGCGAAGCGCTTCGGCGCCTGAAGGATGAACCCACCGGCCAGTTCCTAGCTGGTGCCCCAGTTCGGCCGGAATCTTCGAACAGGCGTGATGAGCGGGCGACGGGCAATGGTGCCGCGAAGCTCGCCACGCACAACTACCCGAAGATGGGGCGCGCGCTGCTGACTTGACGGCGCGCGCCCAGGGTGGGGTTTTTCCCGGTGGTGGTTCCTCGCTTAGGCGGGACGCGAGTTCGATTCTCGTGGCCGGGACGAAGGAGACTGAGATGACCAACGCAACGAACAACGGTATCGACTTCGACAAGATCGTCCTGCGCAGCGGTAACCATTCCATGCCCAAGGACTACAAGCCCGGCGGGCCCGTCGACGTGAACGCAGAGGCGTGCGTGATGGAGTGGGTGGCCGTCGTCGCAGGCCTGTCCTGGTCGGATGCGCCTTCCTGCACGTGCCCGGTCATCACCTCGATGATGGCCCGAATGAACGACCGGATCCGCGACGACGAGCGTCGCACCCGCGTTCTGCGCCAACTGATCCGCAAGGTCATCGGCACGCGCAGCACGAAGCCTGTCGAGCAGGCGCGAAGGTTCGCAGCGCTGGACTGGTCGCTGCGCTGGGCGTTCCCGCGCGCGCTGCGCAGCACCGAGCGGCCGGCGCTCATCGCGATCGCGGATACGTTCGAGGCGATTCCCGAGATTCGCACGGAGGCCGCCTGGCGCGCCGCGCGCGCGCAGCTCTCGCGCGCCTCGGAGGCGGCGTGGAAAGAACGCAACGCAGCCGTGGAGCGGCTGCGGGAGACCATCAAGGCGAAGATGGGTGTCGCTGTCGCTGACGCTGTCGCTGTCGCTGACGCTGTCGCTGCCGCTGCCGCTGACGCTGCCGCTGCCGCTGCCGCTGACGCTGTCGCTGCCGCTGTCGCTGACGCTGTCGCTGACGCTGTCGCTGACGC
>JANYHJ010000082.1 GCA_025359135.1 Gemmatimonadota bacterium
GGCCACGTACAGCGTCCGGTTGTCAGCGGCGAACACGATGCCATTCGGGAAGTAGAGCGCATCGTGCAGCGTGTGCACCGTGCCGTCGGGACGCAGGCAGCAGACGGAACCCGTGGGCTCGAAGCGCGAGTCGCCGGGACAACTGAACACGACATTGCCGGCCGCATCGAAGGCGAGGTCGTTCGGCGCATTGAGCTCGGCACCGTTGACGTGCGTGGCGACGGTGTGGAAGTGATCGCGCGCAGGATCGTAGACGCGCACGGACTTCTGCTTCGCGTCGCAGAACCAGGCGCGCCCGGACGCGTCGAACGCGAGCCCGCACGGTAGCCCGCTCGTGTCATGACGCACGATGCCGCTCGCGCTCCACTGCACGAGGGCGCCGCCGCGCGCCTCGACGCACCAGAGCGAACCGTCGGACGCGAACGCCGGCCCTTCGGGAAAATTCAGACCGCTCGCGAGCACGCTCACGTCATGCGTCATCGAGCGGGCCCTCGCCCAGATCGTGGATGCCGTCGCTCAGCCAGCGGAAGCGCGCGCGGAAGCCGAGCACGCGTTCGGCGCGGTGCCAGTCGAAGACGGCGGTGCAGTCGCCGAGCGGCGCGCGAATGTCGGTCGTGTCCGGATACCACTCCGCGAGCAGCGCGCGCACCGGCTTGATGCCGATGGCCCAGCGCGACGTGATGTTGAGCGACTCGTGGCCGTTCCAGTCGGCGTGCATGGCCAGCCGGCAGGCGCGCGCCGCATCGCGCACGTCGACGTACGCCCACATGCTCTTGGCGGCCTGCTCGAGTTCGGTGAGGCGCACGGTGGGCCGCCACGGGAACTGCTCGGGCAACCAGACCGAGGGAAAGCGGAAGCTGAGCACACGCAGCCCGTGCGCGCGCGCGACGTAGGCGCCCATCGCTTCGCAGAGCTGCTTGCTCAACGCGTATGGATCGACCGGACGCGCCGGATGATCTTCGTCGACGGGCGCGTAGTCGAGCGGCAGTACGGTGGGTGCCCATGGATGTCCGAGCACCGACTGGCTCGACGCGAGGACCACGCGCGCGAGACCGCGGCGGGCTGCGGCGTCGAGCAGGTTGAAGGTGCCGCGCACATTGTTGGCGATCGTCTCGGACGCGCTCTGGCTCACCGGGTCGGTGGTGGCGGCGAGATGAATGAGCGCGTCGCAGCCATCCAAGCACGCGTCTGCGGCGTTCGCGTCCGTGAGGTCGGCCACGCGCTGTTCGGCGCGTGCATCGGGATCGGCCGCACGCACCCGATCGATCGCGACTACCTCGTAGCCGTGATCAAGCAAGTCATGCACGACGACGCGCCCGACCTTGCCGCTCGCGCCGGTGAGCGCGACGCGCACGGCGCGCACTAGAAGCGCAGCCCCAGCGCCGTCTCGCTCGAGATCTGCAGCTCGCGCGCGCTGCCGTCGAGCGTCAGTGCGGCATGCTCCGGTACGGCGGCGTAGGGAATGCGGCTGCCGATGGACACCGGCGCGAACTCGCGTCGCACGATATACGAGGCGGCTTCGTTGAGCAGCAGCGTCACCGGCGATGCCGTTTCGCGCGGCATCATCCAGACACGCGAGGCGGCCACGGGATCGTCGTCGCCGGCACGCCGCTCACGCTCGACCCGGCGCGCGAGCGCACCGAGAAAGGCGCCGGCCTCGTCGCTGGCGGTGAACGAGATGCGGAAGTGCGCGGGACCGCGCACGCCACCCAGCCACGCGTCGATCTCGGCGCGCGTCGGCGCCACCGCGTTCTTGACGCCGCCCTCGGCCAGCATCAGCCGGTCCTCGATCCGCTTGGCGCTCCACGCGCCCTCGGGCGCGATGCGGAACTCCGTGCGCATGAGCGTGAAGACGCGTACGGCATCGTGCACGCTGAGCTCGCGGCTCGTGGTGTCCTCGGCGAGAAAGGTGAGGACCGACGCGCAGACGGCCGTCGGGTCGGCTTCATCGGCGAGCGGCTGGAGCGCATCGCGCATCGCGGTCAGTTCGACCGGCGCCATGATGACGTCACTGAGCAGGCCGTGATCGTCGGCCTGCACGAGCAGCAGCGACTCCGCCCAGTCGGGCACCTCCTGTTCGCGCACGACGCCGAGCAGGAGCGCGGCGCGGAGGAAGGCCGCCTCGAAGGAAATGTCGGGGAGCAGTTTACGGCTCCGTGGCGGCGCCGCCGTTTTCCGCGGCAAGCAGCTGCGAGAGCCGGCGGCGAAAGCGCAGCGGGCCCGCGTCGATCTTGAGGTCGAGGTTGGGCGTCTGCCTGTCGGCCATGCCCAGCTGCACGGCGTTGAGCACCGCGCGGTCTTCCTCGAAGGCGCCGCGCACCGAGGCCGCGAACTTCGCGCTCACCTCCGCGTCATCGGGCGCGAAGTTGCGCATCTGGAACCAGAAGTAGCGCGTGTGCGACTCGTCCACCGGCGTCATGAAGTTGTAGCTGTCCATGAGAAAGGTGTCGGGGTGGAGCGGCCGCTCCTCGCCGCCCGAGCCCGCAGGCGCGAAGATGGCGCGGATGATCGCATGGCAGGGCCAGTGCACCTCGTAGTGCTGCTTGCGATCGGTGTGACCGGCGAACTTGAGGAACGGCTTGTAGAACGGCGCGGGCTCGATGTCGCGCATCCAGCGCCAGACGGTGACGCCGGCGTCGTGCACGGTGGTTTCGAGCGGTGTCTCCTCGGTGCCCGCGCCACCGAATGAACCTGGATGCACCCACGCCACGTGCGAGGGGTCGAGCAGGTTGTCGGTCATGTAGAGGTAGTGGCAGTCGAGCTGCATCGACTCGCCGCGATTGACGCCCCACGCCGGGTCGCCCCAGTGATCGACCTGGAAGATCTTCGAGGCATCGGCGAGTTCAACGTCACCCATCCAGACCCACACCAGCCCGTAGCGCTCGGCCACCGGGTATGCGCGCACGTGTGCGACGTGCGGAATCTTCTCCATGCCCGGTACCCGCGTACACGCGCCGTGGCAGTTGAAGGTGAGGCCATGATAGCCGCACTCGACCTCGTCGCCCTTGAGGCGTCCCATCGAGAGCGGGAGCTTGCGGTGCGGGCAGGCATTCTCGAGCGCGGCCGGCGTGCCGTCCTGCAGCCGGTAGAGCACGAGGCGTTCGCCGAGCATCGTGACGGGCGTGAGCGCACGCGTGATCTCGTGATCCCACGCGGCCACGTACCACGCGTTGCGCAGGAAGGTCGATGGCGTCGTGAGCGGAGCGGGCACGGACGTCAGCGGCTCGGGACGAGGTACGACTTGGCGATCATCATGTGGACGCCGACATTGCCGTCGACGAGTTGCGTGATGCGGAGATCGGCGGCCATCGACGCGGCCTGGTACGCGACCGTGGGCGTGAGTCCCTTGGTCTCGACGAGGAACTTGACCATCTGCCGCACGGCGATGTTCGTGGCCACGGTGAGACTCGTGTCGGCGCCCATCACGATCCAGTGGGTTGGCGTCTCGATGCGCGGCCAGTCGAGCTTGATGTCCTTGCGCACGATGAGCTGGATGCGGCCGGTGAGGTTGGTCTCGATCGCGGTCTGGTCCACTTCGCCGTCGCCCTGCGCCGCGTGACCGTCGCCCAGTTCGAGCAGCGCGCCCTTGGCCCAGACGGGCACGAAGAGCGTCGTGCCGGCCACGAGCTCCTTGTTGTCCATGTTGCCCGCGTGCGGCCCGGGCGGATTGCTGCTCACGCGTCCGAGCGCCGCGGCCGGTGCCACGCCGATCGATCCCCAGAACGGGCGCAGCGGTACCGTGATGCCCGGCGCGACCTCGGCCGTCATCGCGCGGCGATCCATCATGATGAGGCGCGTCGCGCCCTGCCCGCAGAATTCGCGGATGAAGCCCGCGCACCCGTTGTAGCCGTATGCGAGTGGCAGGTCGATGCGCTGGATACGCACCTCGAGCACGTCGCCCGAGTCGGCGCCCTCGACGTAGATGGGCCCGGTGAGGATGTGGCCACCGGGACCGCGCGCGGCGCCCGTCACCTGCGTGACGATGTCGCGCAGGTGCTGCGGCACGTCTTCCGGCTTGACGCCCATGCGCTCGAGTCCGGTGGGCGAATTGGTGAGCATCGTCTCGATTTCGACGATGTCACCGGAGGCGACGCGCACCGCCGGCGTCGCCTCCGACCAGTAGTAGCCGTAGGCGATGGTGGCCGGCGTCGCGGGCAGCTGGTGCACCTTGGGCGACTGCGCGCGTGCCGTGGCCGCGATGACGCAGCCGAGAGCCAAGGCCGGGACCATGCGTGATCGGATCATGCGAGTGGCGATGCTGTGAGGGTCGGTGCGATGGGCGTCGCGAGCAGGTCGCTGCGCGAGCTCGTGGAGGAGACGATCGTGAGCCAACGGAGCGCGTGCACGGCGACTACGCGGCCGTCACGGGTGCCGCCCGCAAGATCGTGGTGAGGTTGGCCCGCAGCAGCAGCGCGCCATCGACCCGCGCCTCGCCGCGCACCTTGCAGACGCCGCGGCGGAATTGCGTCAGGGTGATCGCCAAGTGCAGCACGTCGCCCGGACGTGCGCGGCCGCGACAGCGCATGCGATCGATGCCCATGAAGTAACCGACCGCGCCCTCGCTGCCTTCCATGAGCGTCGCGAAGAGCGCAGCCGAGAGCTGCGCCAGCGACTCGACAATCAGCAGGTGCGGCATGTCGCCGGCCGTATCGCCGCTGATCATGCGCTCACCCATGCACCACTCGCCGCCCGTGACGTTCTTGATTCCCTTGGCGCTCTTGCCCGCGTCCACCTCCGTGATCCGGTCCAAGAGCAGGAACGGATAGCGGTGCGGGAGCAACGTGAGCGGATTGAAACGGGCCGGGTCGAGGAGCATGCACTGGAAGCTGACGACGGTGCACGGCGCGCGCTCGGGACGCGCGCCGCGCGAGCTACGGCAGCGCCAACGTGATGCCGCTCGACACGCCGGTGGCCGCGCGCGTGCCGCCGCCGCCCACGGCGCCACCAATCCCGCCGATGCCGGCCGCGATGGTGTTGCCCACGGCACTGTTGAGTGGCAGGCCGACCAGCACGATGCCGATCGAGTGGCCACCGCCGCCGCCCGCACCTCCTCCGCCATTGCCGCCCGCACCGCCCGCGCCGCCGTTGCCGCCACCCGCTGCGTCGTCGGCGCCGACGCCGCCAAAGCCGCCCACGCCGCCGAGCGCACCCGCGCCGCCAGCACCACCGTTGCCACCGGCGCCACCGCTGCTCGCCGTGATCACGTTGTCGGTGATGGTCACGTTGGTCGAGCCCGTGGCGATCACGCCGAACGAGCCGCCGCCGCCCGATCCGCCCGTACCCGGACCGCCGCTCGCGCCGCCGGCGCCGCCACCACCACCGCCACCGCCGCGGTCGGCATTGCAGAAGAGCGTGCCGGTGCCGCCCCCGCCACCCCCGCCACCGCCGCCGCCACCACCTGACGACCCACTGCTGCCGTCAGCGCCGCTCACGACGAGGAAGCCGTTCGACGTGAAGCGCGAGTCGACAACCGCCGTCGTCGTCGGGGCCGCCGTCGAACCATTGGAGCCGAGCAAGCCGTTCTGTCCGGCACCACCGGCCGAGGCGGTGGTGAAACACGTCGGAGACTTGGCGCCGCCGATGCCGCCCGGCGCGGGCGGTGGTGAGCCGGAGAGGCCATTCGATCCATTCGTCGCGTAGCCACCGAGGCCGCCGGGGCCGCCCGCTGCACCGACCACCGACGTTCCACCGTTGCCACCGATACCGCCGCCACTGGATGCCGACTGTCCGGCCTGCCCGTTCACGCCGTTGTTGCCGCGCGTGGGCGTCGCTCCCGCGTTGCCATCGAAGCCGAGTGCACCGAGTCCGGCGCGGATCGTGTTGTTGGAGATGATGACGCCCGTGGAGTTGCGCACATGTACGCCGATCGAGCTGCCGCCCGGCGCCACACCGTTGGCCGCGACGATCGAGAAGCCATCGATGACCGCGTTGGTCGCGTTGCTCACGCGCAACGCCGTTGGCGACGACGAGACGATCGTGTCCATGCGTGCCGAACCGATGAAGCGCGCCCAGGTCGTCGGGTTGTAGCCGGCGTAGAGGCTCACCTGCACGTCGAGTCCAGACGTCGTGTACGTGCCCCACGCGGCGTAGACCGCGCCGCCCAACCCCGCCGCCTTGGCCGCGGCCTGCGCGAGGCTACCCATCGGGTCGGCGCGCGTGCCAACGCCCGAGGCGCCCGGCGCCACCCAGATGGCCTTGGTGCGATCGACCACGACGTGCACGAGCACCGTGTCGGCCGCGCCGTTGACGTTCGACTGTTGCGGCGTGACCTCGAGCCACACTGTGCCCACCGTGCCGCTGGGCGCCTTGAACGAGAGCCCACTCGGCGCGTTGGCACCGATGCCGTTGGAGAGGACCTTCCAGCTGAGCGTCACGGGGGCACCGCTGCCGCCCGTGACCGTGGCACCGAGCGTGATGACTTCGCCGAAGCTCGCTTCGAGATCCGCGCCTGCGCTCACCAGCAACGGACCACCACCACCGCCACCGCCCGAACCGGCACCGACGTGCACGTGCGCGATCGAGGCCACGCCAGCATATGTGGCGACGATGTCCGCGTCACCGGCGCGGATGGCCGTCACGACACCGCTGGCATTGACGGACATGAGCGAGGGATCCGACGTCGCCCAGAGTGGCGGCGTGAGCACCGGATTGCCGTTGGCATCGGTGATCGCGGCCACGAGCGTCTGCTGCGCGCCCACGGCCAGGGTCACCTGCGCAGGCGCAATCGTGATGCCGACGCTGCCGAAGGTGATCGTGACCGGGAGAATCCCGGGGACGGGACTCAAGTTGAGCGTGAGCGGCGGATTGGTGCCGGAGATGAGGTCGACGACGCGCGTGCCCGTGTGCGTGATGTTGCCCGCGGAGTCGAGCGCCTTGACGTCGATCGTGCGCGCGGTACCCGGCGGAATCGCCAGCGTGCCCGAGGCGAAGCCGTTCACGACGGTCAAGTTGAAGAGCAACGGCGTCGGAATGCCGACCCCGCTCACCGTGATCACGATCGTGGCGATCGGCGTGCCCGTGGAGTTGAGCGTGAGCCGCATCGTCGCGGGCGGATCGGTCGGCAGGGCACCGGTGCCCGTGCCGTCGGCGCAGCTCGCGAGCCCGACGGTGCCGACGAGTGCGGCGAGGGCGACACAGCGAGTGAGGATGCGGTGCAACATGCGACGGGGCCGGGAAGGGTGTCTGCCGGGCGCGGACCGCGCGCCGTGGCGTCAATCGTGGCGCTCAGGGAGGTGTCACGCAATACGCATGCCCCGGGACGTGCTCCGATTGCCGCCCCAGAGCGCCAGCCCTACCTTGCCCACCAATGCGTCGAAGCGGCATTTCGTCGCCGCGCACGTTCCCTTGGCCGGGCCCGACGCTCTCCGCATGGTCGACATCTCGCGCTACCGGGCCGACGATCGCTCGGCCATCGAGGCGATGCAGCGCCGAGCGTTTGGCGACGCGCGAACGGAGGCGCTGCAGGCCCGCTGGTCGTGGCTCTACGAATCGAATCCGCAACTCGCTGGTGGCGCACCTTTCATCTGGGTGGCGCGCGTCGACGGCCAGGTCGCGGGCCTCTTCGCCACGATTCCCGTGCGGCTCAGCGTCTTCGGCACGGAGATCGACGCCAATTGGGGCTCCGACGTGCTGGTGGCGCCTGAACAACAGGGCAAGGGCTTTGGCGACGCACTCTTCCGCGCGTGGGACTCAGGGACGGGCGCCGCGATCGGCTTGAGCCTGACCGATGCCTCGCATCGCCTCTTCCAGAAGCTCAAGTGGCCGTACATCGGCACGCTGCCACGTTTCGCGAAGCCGCTCTCGCCCGGCGCAATCACGAAGTTCACGCGTACCGAGCGCCCGTTGCTCGAGCGCATGGCGCTCGGGTGGCGGCGTCGTGGCCACGCGAGTCGTCGCGCCGCGGGCACGATGGAGCGCATCACCCGCTTCGACGACCGCGCCACGCGGCTGTGGGAGCGCGTCGCACCAACGTTCGCGTTCGCGGCGCGGCGCGACGCGACCTACCTCAACTGGCGCTACGCCGACGCGCCCGGCGCACCGTACCTGGCCGCGCTGCTCGTGCAGGGTGGCGAGGCCGCGGGGCTGGTCGTCTATCGCCACGTGGACGAAGACGCCGGACGGGCCACGATTCTCGTCGACTTCCTCGCGGACCCCTCGGCGACGGACGTGATGGCGACGATGCTCGCGTGGGTCGAAGGCGAGGCCCGCGCGAAGAACGCCGACGTGCTGCGCGCCTTCGCGTCGCACGCGCAGTTCCAGGCGGCGCTCCGCGATGCGGGTCTCGACGACCGTCCCTCCACGCTGCGCTTCGTGGCCAAGGTGAATGGCTGTGCGCTGCCGCCGGACTACTACGCGTCGACCGATCGCTGGCACGTCACGCGCGGTGACTCGGACGGTGACCGATGAGCGCCGCGCCTGTCGCACCATCGCGCATTGAACGGGTGCTGCGCGGCGTCCTGCGCCGGGTCAAGCGGCTGTTCGTCGCGCCACCGCCCGAGCCACGCAACAAGCACCTCTGGTCGATCGGCATCTACGGCGGGCCGTCGCCGCTGGCACTCGGACCCGTGCCGTCGATCGCGAATCCGGTGCTCACGCGCGATCACGTCAGCGACGTGCGCGCGGGCTTCGTCGCCGATCCGTTCCTCGTGCGCGATGGTGCGACGCTCTGGATGTTCCTCGAGCTCTTCAACCTCGAGCGACGGAAGGGCGAACTCGCCGTGGCGTCGAGCACGGACGGCGCGCACTGGCAGTACGGCCAGGTGGTGTTGCGCGAACCCTTCCACCTCTCGTATCCGCAGGTCTTCTCGTGGGAGGGCCGGTGGTACCTCGTGCCAGAGACCCACGAGACGCAGACCGTGCGGCTCTACGAGGCCGTCGAGTTCCCGCTGCGATGGACGCTGGTGCAGACGATGCTCACGGGCGGCCGCTTCTCCGATGCGACGCTCCTCCGCCACGACGATCGCTGGTGGATGTTCGTCGACGCGAGCCCCGAGGGAAAGCACGACACGCTCGCGCTCTACTGGACCGACGACCTGCGCGGCGCGTGGACCGTGCACCCGCAGAGTCCGCTCGTCTCGGGTGACAATCGCACCGCACGGCCCGCCGGTCGCATCCTCGAGCACGACGGCAAGCTCTACCGCCTCGCGCAGGACTGTCGCCCCAGCTACGGCATGCGCGTGCTCGGCTTCGAGATCACGACGCTCACGACCACGGCGTACGCCGAACGCGCGGTCGATGTCGGCCCGCACCTCACCGGAACGGGCCGCGGGTGGAACGCCGACGGCATGCACCAGGTCGATGCGCTCGAGCAGCCGGACGGCAGCTGGATTGCAGCGGTGGACGGCTGGCGTTGGGCGACGAAGCGCGAGGCAAGTCGCGCCGACTGAGTGATGATCGCGGCACCGGTCAGGGCACCCAGTGGGTCAGCTCGCTGACCGCGCGACGCGCCTTGGCCTCGGGAAGTTCGAGCGGTTCGCCGACGGTCTGCACCACCACGATGCGCTCATCGTCGGGCACTCCCGCCGCCGCGCGCGCTGCGGGATCGTCCATGATCGCACCGGTGCGGATGTGGGTGCCCAGTCCCTGCTCGACGGCCGAGAGGCAGAGGTTCTGCGTGGCCATCATCGCGG
>JANYHJ010000085.1 GCA_025359135.1 Gemmatimonadota bacterium
GCCGCTGATAACGTGCTCGGCTTCCTCACCACGCCCAACGAACTGGTGCTCGCGGCGAACGCCGGCACGGCCAACGTGCCGTACGCGCCGGGCCGCTTCAACTACAGCTTCCTCCGCATCCTGAGCGGCCTGGCCACGCTGCCGGTCGGCGCCACACTGCAGCTTGGCCCCGGTGGCGGCCAGACGTTCGGCACGCTGTATGTCGACGCCGGTGCCACGCTCACCATCCCGAGCAGCTCGACGCTCTGGGCGTGCAGCGACGTGCAGATCAACACCAGTGCAACGCCGGGCACGATCCAGAACGGCGGCGTGCTCAAGTCGCGCCAGGCCATCACGGGCGCCGTCCTGACCCGCGTCTTCAGCGGAGTGCCCGTCACGCAAACCTGCCCGTAAGCCGCACCGCTCCACGCTCCACACGCGCGGCGCCTCCCTCCCGGAGGCGCCGCGCTAGTTTTCGCCCCATGCAAGCGCAGCCGATCGAGACCATTGCGCACACGATCCAGCTCGCCGTCGCGCCGGTCTTCCTCCTCACCGGCGTGAGTGCGTTGCTTGGCGTCTTCACCACGCGCCTCGCCCGCATCGTCGATCGTGGGCGCCGGCTCGAAGTCGAGCATCCGATGGCGACCGGCTCCGAAGCGCGCCTCATGCACGACGAGCTGACGTCGCTCGCGCGACGCGCGCGGATGGTCAACGTCGCCATCTCGCTCGCCACCGGAACCGTTTTTCTCGTCTGCCTCACGATCGTGCTGCTCTTCGCCTCGGCGCTCGTGGCCGCGCCCGTCTCCGGCATCGTGCCCGCGCTCTTCATCATCGCGATGCTCTCGCTCGTGAGCGCGCTCGCGATCTTCCTGCGCGAGATCCTCGTCGCGACCGCGACGCTGCGCATCGGGCCGCGCACGTCGGACTAGTCAATCCAACGCGCAGTCGTACCATTCTCTTGCAGCGCCATCGCGCGTGAGAATGTTGATCGCCCGAAGGCATTGATGATGGCCGTCGCCGATTGTACGCTACGCTGTCACCATCACCTGCAGCCGGAGATGGCGTCGTGCCCGTGACCGCGAAACTTTCCCGCATCTTCTACGAGCGTATGGGCGACCAGGTCGCCACCGAGCTCGTCGAGTGGTTCAACGCCGTGGACCTCACCTACCGGCAGGATTTGCAAGCGATCAACGAGCTCAACTTCGCGCGCTTCGACGCGAATGTGGGCCAGCGGTTCGCCGAGTTCGAGGTGCGCTGGGAGAAGAGGTTCGCCGATCTCGAGGTGCGCATTGAGCGGCGCTTTGCCGAACAGACCCGTTCGCTCTTCCTCGCCTGGACCACCCTCGGCGTCGGCATCGTCGGCCTCTGGTTCCGCACCTAGCGGAGCGCCAGCCGCCGCGGCGTGCACCCCACGACAGCGAACGCCGCCTCCCGGGCGTAGTTTCGGCGAGTCTCGCCGCGTCCCCTCCGGAGGAACCCCCCGTGCGTCCTGTCGTCGTTCGCCACCTGGCATCGCTCGCCCTCGCCGCCGCCTCGATCGGTGCGGCCACCCGCGCAACCGCCCAGACGCTGCTGCTGCGTACGCCCACCGTGAGTGCGACGCAGGTCGCGTTCGAGTACGCCAGCAACGTCTGGATTGCGTCCCGGTCAGGCGGTGATGCCCGGCGCCTCACTTCGTTCCAGGGGCCCACGAGCGACCCGCACTTCTCCCCGGACGGCAAGTGGGTCGCCTTTACCGGCACCTACGGCGGCAACCCCGACGTCTACATCGTGCCCGCCGAGGGCGGCGAGCCGAAGCGTCTCACCTGGCACCCGGGCGCCGACCTCGTCACGGGGTGGAGCCCCGACGGCAAGCGTGTCGTCTTCGCCAGCACGCGCCAGCCGGTTGTCTCCACTGCGCCGCGCTTCATGTCCGTGAGCGTCGACGGTGGCGCCGCCGAACCGCTGCCGATTCCGCGCGGCTGGCAGGGCAACTACTCGCCGGACGGCCAGCACTTCGCCTTCCGCATGAACAACTCGTGGGACGACGAGCGCCGCAACTATCGCGGTGGGCAGAACCGCCCGATCTGGGTCATGAACCTCCGCACCCAGGACGTCGTCACGCCACCGTGGACCGACTCGAAGGACATCAACCCGGCCTGGATCGGCAACACGGTCTACTTCCTCTCCGATCGCGACGGCGTGCACAACGTCTGGAGCTGGGAGCCCTCGAGCAAGGCGCTCACGCAGGTCACGTCGTTCAAGGACTACGACGTGAAGTGGCTCGACGCCGGCGGCGGGGTGGTCGTGTTCGAGCAGGCCGGCGCGGTGCACGTCTACGATCCTGCCACCAAGCGCGCCACCAAGCTCAACATCACGGTCAAGGGCGACTTCCCCTGGATGATGCCGCAGTGGAAGGACGTCTCCAACCGCGTCGTCAACATCGCGATCTCGCCCACCGGCAAGCGCGCGCTCGTCGAGGCCCGCGGCGAGATCTTCTCCGTCCCGGCTGAAAAGGGCGACGTCCGCAACCTCACGCAATCGGGCGGTTCGGCCGAACGCACGCCGAGCTGGAGCCCCGACGGCAAGACGGTCGCGTACTTCTCCGACAAGGGCGGCGAGTACAAGCTCGTGCTCGAGTCGCAGGACGGCATCTCCGCCAAGCGCGAAATCGCGCTGCCGGATCCGACGTACTTCTATACGCCCACGTGGAGCCCGGACGGCAAGAAGTTCGCGTACTCCGACACGCACCTGCGCCTCTGGGTGCTCGACGTGGCGACGGCCAAGGCCGTGCAGGTGGACGAGGATCGCTTCATGGATCCCGACCGCTCGCTCAACCCATCATGGAGCCCGGACTCGAAGTACCTCGCCTACAGCCGCCGGCTGCCGAGCAAGTTCCGCTCGATCTTCGTCTGGAACGCGGAGAGCGGCCAGACACGCCAGCTCACCGACGGCATGAGCGATGCGACGTGGCCCGTGTGGGATGCGGGCGGCAAGCTGCTCTACTTCGCGGCCTCCACCAACTTCGGCCTCACCTCAGGCTGGCTCGACATGGGCCGCTTCGAGAAGACGCCGACGCGCGCGATCTACGCGCTCGTGCTCAAGGCCACTGACGCCAACCCGCTCGCGCCCGAGAGCGACGACGAGACCACCGGCGCCGCGACGCCGAGTGATGACGCCGCGCCCGCAGCGGCCAAGCCCACCACCGGTGCGGCCGCCGCCGCGCCGGCCAAGCCCGACACGAGCAAGGCCGCGCCCAAGGCGCCGAGCGTCCAGCTTGACTGGAACGGCGTCAACGAGCGCATCATCTCGCTTGGGCTTTCCACGCGCGACTACCGCGACCTGCGCGCCGGTCCCGCCGGCACGCTCTTCCTCATCGAGAACCTCCCGCCCACGGGCACGACCGATACGCCGGGGCAGGCAGGTGGCACGCTGCACCGCTGGGTGCTCAAGGAGCGCAAGGCGACGGTGTTCGCCACCAACGTGGTGCAGCTCGCCGTCAGCGCGGACAAGAAGAAGGTGCTGCTCCGCATGGCAGGGCAGGGCGGTGGCCTGCAGATCGTCGACAGCGACAAGGCGCCGCCGACGCCGGGACAGGGACGTCTCACGGTCAGCCTCCGCATGTGGCTCGACCCGAAGGCCGAGTTCCGGCAGATGTGGGAAGAGGGTTGGCGCAACCAGAAGCATTACCTGTACGTGAAGAACATGCAGGGCGCCGACTACAAGAAGGTGCATGACCTCTACGTGCCCTTCCTCGAGCACGTGCGCAGCCGTGAGGACCTCAACTTCCTCCTCGACTGGACGGGCGCGGAGGTCGCGATCGGCCACTCGTACGTCCGCGGCGGTGACATCCCCGAGGTGCCGCCGACCACCGGCGGTCTGCTCGGCGCCGACTACACGATCGCGAACGGGCGCTACCGGATCGCGAAGATCTTCACCGGCGAGAACTGGAATCCCGAATTGCGCGCGCCGCTCTCGGGCCCCGGCATCGACGCGCGCGTCGGCGACTACGTGATGGCCATCAACGGCACCGACCTCTTGGCCACCGATGACATCCAGCGCCTGCTCGATGGCACGGCGAACAAGCAGGTGGTGCTGATGCTCAACGCCACGCCCACGATGCAGGGCGCACGCCGCGTCGTCGTCGTGGCCGTCGGCGGCGAGGGTGGCCTCCGCATGCGAACCTGGGTGGAGAACAACCGCCGCATCGTCGACTCGCTCAGCAAGGGCAAGCTCGCGTACGTGCACCTGCCCAACACGGGGCAGCCGGGCTACGAAGCGCTCAACCGCTACTACTTCGCGCAGCAGGACCGGCCCGGCGTCGTCATCGACGAGCGGTTCAACGGCGGTGGCTCTCTGGCCGACTACATGATCGAGGTCTTCCAGCGGCAGATGGACGGCTACTTCAACAACCCGGTGTCCGATCGTACGCCGTTCTCGAGCCCGGCGGCCGGCATCTGGGGGCCGAAGGTCATGCTGATCAATGAAATGGCGGGTTCGGGCGGCGATGCCCTGCCGTACATGTTCAAGCGGCGGAAGATCGGACCGCTCATCGGCATGCGCACGTGGGGCGGGCTGGTCGGCACGTGGGACACGCCGGTGCTCGTGGACGGTGGCACGATGATCGCCCCGCGCGGCGGCTTCTTCGACCTCGATGGCAAGTGGGCCGTGGAGAACGAGGGGATCGCGCCCGACATCGAAGTCGAGATGTGGCCCAAGGACGTGAACGCGGGCCACGACATGCAGCTCGAGCGCGCCGTGGCGGAGGCGCTGCGGCTGCTGGCCGAGCATCCGGTCGAACTCAAGAAGGAGCCGGTGGGTCCGATCAGGGCGCGGCAGTTGCCGTAGGAGGGGAAGGGAGGAAAGGGAGAGTTGCGGGGCCCCCCGCAACTCTCTTCTTCCTCCGTCCCCCTCCTCGAGTGAAGTAGTCGGCGGGCTCGGGGTTCCCCTCCCGCGCCCACTGGGCGCGGGTACAGATTGCGGTGACGACGCGCCCCGACCACACCGACCCACTCGCCATGCAGGCCATGAGCCCGTCCCAGCAGCACTGCGTATTCTGCGACCTGATGAAGGGCGCCGCCGAGGTCTCGATGTGCTACGAGGACTCCGACGTGGTGGCGTTCATGGACATCCAGCCCGTCAACGCGGGGCACGTGCTCGTGGTCCCGCGCCAGCACTTCGAGGTGCTGAAGGACGTGCCGGCCGAGGTGGGGCTGCATCTCTATACGGTGGCCACGCGGCTTATCCCCGTCATCCAGCAGGCGGCAGGCGCCGATGACATGAACATCGTGGTCAATTCGGGCAAGGCGGCGGGGCAGAACGTCATGCACTACCACCTGCACCTGATTCCCCGGAAGCAGAACGACGGCTTCGACATTCCGCTGCCATTCCCGGGCTCCGAGATGCCGAACCGCCAGCAGTTGGACGCGATGGCGGCGCGCATCGTGACCTCTTTCCGCGATCCGATGAAGGCGTCGGGGAAGAGCGGTGAGACGGTGTCGCGGAAGGCGGTGCCGCGGCCGACGCGGTAACCAACCGGCACCCGTGGTGACAATTCGAGCGAAGGACCTGACTGGTGCGGCTGACCAGCAGGTCCTTCGTCGCATTCAGGCAACCACGCGTGACCCCCTCTTGCGCGGCTCGTCACTAGAGTGAATAGGTACGTGGGAGCAGGCAAGGCAGCGCTGCTCCTGCACTGAATCGACGGACGGACTGTTTCTTCAGGAGGCTCGTGGCCCCCGGACGACAGATCGCGAGAGATCAGCAACCGCTCAGCATCCCGCTCCACGAGCGGACGGCCTCGCGCCACTTCTGTCGTCACCGTCTCGACGGTTCTCCCTGCAGCCCCCCGCACGCCGGCATCACGCCGGTGCGGGGGGCTTTCCCTTTCCGGTGAGGTGGACGTGCCCCGACGCAGCAGCGCACATCGCATCCCCATGCCGAGGTCCCATCGTGACGTCAGCCGGTTTCACCGGCACCAGCTGCCCCGCGGCCAGAAGCGCGCCATGAAGCGCGCGACCATGCGGGACTGCAGCCGCCGCTGCGTCTATTGCGCACAGGCGCTGGAGCTGGAGACCGCGACGTTGGACCACGTCTACCCGCTCTCGCATGGCGGCACCCACATGCCGGGCAACCTGGTGGCGTCCTGTCGGGGATGTAACGCGCTCAAGGGGGACCTCCTCCCGATCGAGTTCTTCGCTCGGCATCCGTGGGCGGGTGCGAACTTCGTGCGCTACGCACGTGCGGTGCACCGAGCCCTCAAGCGCGGCGCGCGCCGCGCCGTGAGTCTCGCGCTAGCGGCCTGAGACTGTCGCTCGGTTCCAACAGAAGGGCTCCCGCGCCGTCGGCGCGGGGGCCTTTTCGTTACCTGTGAGGCCAAAAGGGAGTCGAATCGCGCTATCTCAGGCCTAGGTGTTGTGTCAACGCAGCAGTCGCAGAAATCCAATTGTGATGCACGACTACAACAGCCTGTGATGCTGTTTTGCCAAGTTGTTGACTGGTAATAGTTTAGAGATTTCGCAGCGCTTGTCGGGTGTCGGCACATGCGTTGCTATTCAGGTAGGTGCGCCCGGGGCCCATTCAAGGCACCCCTCGAACCCCGGACCGACCCTTCCTCGGCTTTCCATGACTCGTTCCGTTCGATCCCTCCTGCTGGCCATCGCGGTGCTGACGACGACGTCGGCGACCTTGGGCGCGCAGACCACGACGCCGTTTGGCGGCGTGAACTTCTCGTGCCTCAACGCGACGTACGTGCCGACGACGTCGTGCTTCAGCTACATCTGGAACCGGAACGACTCGTGGGGCCAAAGCGGACTCATGGGACCGATGTCCACCGGCAAGCTCTCGCTCAACCTCTGGTACGGGTACAGCCTCACGAGCGCGCCGCAGGCCGACTTCAACGTGTTCCTCAACGGGAACGCCGTCGGCAACTTCTCGCTCGGCGGACCCTCGGTCGACCTCGCCAATGCGACCTTCGACTTCTTCTTCTCGCCGGTGGTCGCCAACAGCTTCGACGTCGAGATCCTGTGGGCGGGAGCCTCTGCGCCCTCGGCTGGCGGCTCGGTCGGCATCTACACGACGGACTTCGCGCCCTACGAGCGCTTCTCCGACATGACGCTCGATGTCTCGCCGGTTCCCGAGCCGGCGACGCTGGCGCTGTTCGCGCCTGGACTCCTCCTGATCGGCGTCGTGGCGCGCCGCCGCAAGCACCGCTAGGTCGCGCATCGGCGCGTCGCCACTCGATGTCGATCGCGTGACGCGTCGATAGTCAGCCGTACTGCCGTATCCGCCGGACCCCCGACGTCGGTCGCTCGACCCGTCGGCCCCCGCCGATCGGAAAGCTGCCGCGAATTGCCGAACGATCGATTCGGTAAGCTCGTGTCGGAAATCGCCTACATTCGTCCTCGTCCTGACACTTCGCCCCCGCGGCGTGGCCGATGCTGGTCACGCCCGTCCTCGCGTCTTGCCCGTCTTGCCCGTCTTGCCCGTCTCGCCACTCACGCACACGCTCGCCTCACGGCGGTCGACCGCTCGCGCCCGCCGATCTCCGGCGGGCTTCGCGCGCTCGCTGCTCACCCTGCTCCTCGCGGCCGCGATTCCTGCGGTGGCATCGGCGCAGGTGCGTCGTGCCTACACGGTGCGCTACGCGACCAATGACGCGGGCGACATCGTCATTCGCGGCAACACGCTGGCCACCTGCACCACCACGCTGGCCCAGGGCTCGACGGCCGGTGCGCTGACCTGCGCGCAGGCACAGCAGGGCGGTGTGACGCTCAACCAGGGCGTCAACAACAACTACGTCATGCAGTACGTGGACGTCGACGGCAATCCCGCCACGTTCAACTCGAGCACGTCATCGCTCAGCATCCCGACGGGCGCGTCGGTGCTGTTTGCCGGCCTCTATTGGAGCGGTCGCTCGACCAACGCCCAGCGCGGTCAGGTACAATTCCGCACGCCCGCCACGCCTGGCTACGTGACCGTGGTTGCATCCACGCTCGACGCCAACGGCACGAGCACCGAGTATCAGGGCTTTGCGGACGTCACGTCGCTCGTGCAGGCGGCCGGCAGCGGCGCCTACACTGCGGCCAATGTGCAGGCCAACATCGGCACCGCCGCCGGCAACGACTATGCGGGCTGGTCGCTGGTGGTCGTGCTGCGCGATGGCTCGCGCCCGCTCCGCAACCTCACGATCTTCGACGGCTTCGGGCAGGTGCAGGGCGGCGCCACCGTCAATACCACCGTGTCCGGGTTCCTCACGCCGGCGCTCGGCACGCCGACGACGCGCGTCGGTGTCGTGGCATGGGAAGGTGACCGCGGCACCGGATTCATCAACGACCAGATGAAGCTCAACGCCACGGCGCTCACCGATGCGCTGACGCCGGCCAGCGACTTCTTCAACGGTACGATTGCCGACACCGGGGTCTACGTGACCGCGGGCCAGAATCCCGCCTTCACCAACCAGCTCGGCGTCGACCTGAAGCAGGTGATCACGACGGCGGTGCCTGCGGGCGCCACGAGCGCCACGATCTCGTTCACGACCTCGGGTGACCAGTACTTCCCGGCCGTCATCACCTTTCTCGTCGACCTCTTCAACCCGGTCATCAACGGCAACGTCGTCAAGCTCGTGACCGACGTCAACGGCGGACTGCTGAGCCCGGGTGACACGCTGCAGTACGACCTCACCGTGCGGAACTCGGGCCAGGACGGCGCCCTCAGCGTGGTGCTCGTCGACACGATCCCCACGGGCACAACGTACGTCCCGGGCTCGCTCGTGATCGTGAGCGGCGCCAACGCGGGTACCAAGACCGACGCGACAGCCGACGATCAGGGCGAGTTCCAGGCCGCTGGGCCGGGACGCGTCCTCTTCCGCCTCGGCACCGGCGCGAGTGGCAGCGCGGGCGGCACCCTCGCGCCCAACGCCACGGCGGCGATGAAGTTCAGGGTGCGCGTCAACGACACGCTCCCCGCGGGCACGATCATCACGAACCAGGCGGTGGTCACCGCGATCTCGCAGACGCTGGGCACCGCGATCAACGCCAAGAGCCGAGACTCGCTGACGGGTGGCGGTGGAACGCCGCCGACGAATGTCGCGGTGGCGGGCCCGAACCTCACGATCACGAAGACGCATCCCGCGGACTTCCCGCGCGGCGGCACGGGCGCGTACACGCTGACGGTGAGCAACGTCGGCAACGCGGGCACGACCAGTGCCCCGATCGTCATGACCGACACGGTGCCGACGCCGATCGTGCCGACGAGCGCGAGTGGCACCGGGTGGACCTGCGGCGTGAGCGGCCAGGTGGTGACGTGCACGCTCACCGGCGGACTCGCGGCCTCGAGCGCGGCGGCGCCGATCACGCTCAATGTCGCCGTGCCGACGCTGGCGCCGGGGAGCTTCACGAACGTCGCGCGCGTCTCGGGCGGCGGCGACAACACGCCCGCCAACAACAGCGCGTCGGACCTGACCGTGACGACCGCAGTGCCCGACCTGCAGATGTCGAAGGTCGCGACGACGCCGACCTTCACGATCGGTTCCACCGGCATCTTCAGCCTGATCGCGAAGAACATCGGCTCGGCCGCCGCGTCAGATTCGATGCGCATGCGCGACACGCTGCCCACGGGCTTGAGCTTCGTGAGCGGAACGGGCGCGGGCTTCACCTGTGCGGCCACGGGACAGGCGGTGAGCTGCTTCCGTCCGGCGGGCACGCCACTCGCGGTCGGCGACTCGGTGATTGTCGTGTTGACGGTGAACGTGGCCGTGGCCGCCGCGCCGTCCGTGGTGAATCGCGCGCGCGTGCTCACGCCGCTCGATCCGAACGCGGCCAACAATGTCGCGACGGCGCCGTCGGTGCCGGTGGTGAGTGCGTTCGACGTGCAGCTGGTCAAAGCGGCGACGAGTCCGTTCAGCGTGAACCAGAACGCGACGTACGGCCTGACGGTGACCAACGTCGGTGGTGCGCCGACCACGGGGGTGATCACCGTGGTGGACACGCTCTCGCTCGGGCTTTCCTTCGTGAGTGCGTCAGGCGGCGGCTTCTCGTGCGTGAGCGCACCGCCACTCGTCACCTGTACGCGGCCCGCCGCACCGGCACTGGCGCCGAGTGCCGCGGCGACGATCGCGCTCACGGTGGCCGTGAGTGCGCCGGCACTGCCGACTGTGAACAACCTCGCGCGTGCCAGCACGCCGGGCGACCAGAACGCGACGAACGACACGGCCAAGGTCGTGGCGACGCCGGTGATCGGCGTACCCGACCTCGCGATGACGAAGACGTCGGGTGGCACGCTCGCGGTGGGCATTCCCGGCACGTTCGCGCTCGCGGTGCAGAACCTGGGCAGCGCGGCCACGACCGGTGCGATCACGGTGACCGATACGCTAGCGGCGGGGCTGACGTTCACGGGGGCGAGCGGCGGCGGCTTTGCGTGCAGCGCCGTCGGTCAGGTGGTGACGTGCACCAACCCCGGACCGGTGGCGGCCGGCGGCTCGGCGACGATCACGCTGACCGTGACGCCGACAGCGGCCGCGATCCCGAGCGTGAGCAACCGCGCGTGGGTGAGCACGCCGAACGACGGCAACGCGGCCAACAACGTGGGCGCAACTGGCGCGGTCGGCGTGGTGAGCGTGCCCGACCTCGCGATGCGGAAGGCGTCGCTCGGTGCGATGGCCGTGGGCGGCACGACGAGCTACCTGCTGACGGTGGTCAACGTGTCGCCTGGGCCGAGCACGGGCGCGATCACGGTGAGTGATGCCCTGCCGACCGGGTTGAGCTTCGTGTCGGGCACGGGCGGCGGTTTCAGCTGCGGTGCGACCGGGCAGAACGTGAGCTGCACGCGCCCAGCAGCGCCCGCGCTCGCGGCCGGTGACAGCGTTCAGGTGACGCTCACGGTGGGCGTCGACTCGACCGCCGCCGCGAGCGTGATCAACCGCGCGACGTCGAGCACGGTCGGCGACCTGAATGCGAGCAACGACACCGGATCGACCGCACCGGTGACGGTCAACCGGCCTGACCTGACGCTGACGAAGACGCATGCACCGGCGACGTGGCAGGTCGGCGTGAGTGGATCGTGGACGATCGTGGTGACGAACAGCGGCACGTCGGCGACGACGGCGCCGGTGACGCTGGTGGATTCCCTGCCGGCCAACGTGACGTTCAGCGGCACGACGGGCGCCGGCTGGAGCTGCACGACGACCGGCGTGCTGGCTACGGGGCAGGTGCTGACCTGCACCAACGCCGGGCCGATTCCCGCGGGTGGCGCGAGCACGCTCGCGGTGCAGGCCACGCCGCTGGCCGCGTCGATCGGCACCGCCAACAACATTGCGCGCGTGAGCACGCCGGGCGAGTCGAACACCGCGAACAATCGCGTGACCGATGCGACGCCGGTGAGCGGCATTCCGGATCTCGCGGTCTTCAAGTCGCACAGCGGCTCGTTCATCACCGGGCAGACGGCGACGTACACGATCCTCGTGCAGAACGTGGGTTCGGCGGCCACCGCGGGCACGATCACGGTGACGGACACACTGCCGACGGGGCTCAGCTTCAGCACCGGCACGGGTGGCGGCTTCAGCTGCGTGGCCACTGGCCAGGTGGTGACGTGCACGAGCGCCGGTCCGCTGGCGGCATCGGCCAACGCGAGCATCAGCCTCGTGGTGAATGTTGCCGCGGCGGCGCTGCCCTCGGTGACCAACACCGTGCGCGTGAGCACGCCGGGCGACGTGAATGCGACCAACGACTTCGGCAGCGACACGCCCGCGCTCGTGATCGCCTCGCCGGACCTCGCGATCAGCAAGGCGCCGGACTCGCTCTTCGTGATCGGACGGCCGGCGAGCTGGACGATCACGGTGCAGAACGTGTCGCCGGGGAGCCAGCCCGGGCCGGTCGTGGTGACGGACACGCTGCCGACCGGCATGGCGTATCGTGCCACGGGATCGGGTGGCTCAGGGTTCGCCTGTTTGGTGACGGGCACGTTTTCGGGACGCGACATCGTGGCGTGCACCAACGCGGGCGCGATCGCGGCCAACACCACGGTGCGCTTCCCGCTCTTCGTGACCGTGGGTGTGTCCGCGTTCCCGAGCCAGGTCAACAGGGTGACGGTGAGTGCGCCGGGTGACCTGAACCCGACCAACGACCGCTTCACGACGGGTCCGGTGACCGTGTCGTCGATTCCCGACCTCTCGCTGGCCAAGGCGCCGGTGGGCTCGATCATCGTGAATGACACGGCGACGTTCACGATGAGCGTGACCAACGTGTCCGCGGGGCCGACGACGGGCGCGATCACGGTGCGCGACTCGCTGCCGGCGGGCCTCACGTACCAGAGCATCGGGTCGGGCGGATCGGGCTTTGCGTGTTCAGCGGCCGGACAGATCGTGACGTGCACGAGCGCGGGCCCGATCGCCACCGGGGCGCTCGTGCAATTCCCGTTGCGCGCGACCGTCGGCCTCGCGGCCTTCCCGACGGCGACGAACAAGGCGTCGGTGTCGACCGTAGGCGACTTCAACACGGCCAACGACACGGCCACGACGCTCGCCCTGCCGGTGACGTCGGTGCCCGACTTCGCCCTCGTGAAGACGGGCAGCGGGCCGATCAACGTCGGCAGCACGACGAGCTTCACGCTCACGCTGTCCAACGTGTCACCGGTGGCGGTCGGCCTCGGCGGCAACACGGGCGCGGTCACGATCACCGACACGCTCCCGGCTGGCTTCACCTTCGTGAGCGGTGCTGACGCGGGCGCGACCTTCAGTTGTTCCGTGACCGGCACGCTGAGCGGCCCCACGCGCCAGATCGTGGCCTGCGTGCGACCCGCGCCGCCAACGCAACCCGCGATCACGGCCACGCAGTCCGTCGCGATCACGCTCACGGCCAGCGTGGCCGCCTCGGCGCTCGGCAGCATCACCAACAGCGCCACCGTGCAGACGGTGGGCGACGTGAACCTGACCAATGATCGCGCGGTGACGTCGTCGCTGGCGGTGGTCGCGCCGGACCTGACGGTCGCGAAGGTGGCGATCGGCAGCTTCATCCGCTCGCAGAACGCGAGCTACCAGCTGACGGTGAGCAACATCGGTACGGGCGCGACCACGGGTCTCGTGACGGTCACCGACAACCTCGCCCCGGGCATCGGCTACGTGTCGGCGAGTGGCACGGGCTGGAGTTGCAGCGCGACGGGCACGATCGCCGCGGGCCAGTCCGTCACCTGCACGAACACTGCAGCGATCGCGGCCGCCGGCACGAGCGTGCTGACGCTCACGGTGTTCGTCGATCCGACGGCGGCCAGTACGGTCAACAACGGCGCGACCGTCGTGACGCCCAACGACACCAACGCGGGCAACAACAGCACGACGCTCGTCGGCACGCCGGTGAGCGGCGCGCCCGACATCCAGATGACCAAGGTCGCCGTCGGCGCCTTCCAGGTCGGCCAGTCGGCGACGTACCGCCTCGTGGCCAAGAACGTCGGCAGCGTCGCCACCGTGGACTCGGTGCGCCTCGTCGACACGTTGCCGGCCGGGCTCACCTTCGTGAGCGCGACGAGCGCGACCACCACGTGCGTGAACGCTGCCGGCATTGTCAGCTGCAAGCGGCCACCGCCGCTCGCCGCGGGCGACTCGGACCTCGTGCTGCTCACGGTGACGATCGGCAACGCGGCGCTGCCGAGCGTGACCAACCGGGCGTGGGCGCAGACGGCCGGCGATGCGAACGCGGCGAACAACGGCGGCGTGGCGACGACCGCGGTGAGCGCCGCGCCCGATCTGGCGATGACCAAGACGGGCCCCGCCACGCTCATCGCGGGACAGGCGGCGGCCTACACGCTCACCGTGCGCAATGTGGGTTCGGCGTCGACGAGCGGCGTGCTCACCATCACGGACACGCTCAACGCGCAACTGTCGTACGTCTTTGCCTCGGGCGGCGGCTTCACGTGCGGTGTGAGTGCGCAGGTCGTCACCTGCACCCGTGCCGCGGTGCTGCTCGCCGGCGACTCGGCCGTCGTCACGCTCAACACGACGGTGGGGCCGAGCGCGACCGGCACGATCGGCAACCGCGCGTGGGCGTCGGGCGCGGGCGATCCCAACGCGACGAACAACGTGGGGTCGGCGCCGGTGGCACCGGTGAACACGGCGCCCGACCTCTCGCTCGCCAAGACCACGACCTCGACGTTCGTCGTTGGCCGCACGGCCACGTTCCGCCTCGCGGCGCGCAACGTGGGCTCCGGCCCGACGAGCAGCGCCATCACGCTCACCGACGTGTTGCCGGCCGGACTCGGCTTCGTGAGCGGCGCCGGCACGAACTGGAGTTGCGGCGCCAGTGGCCAGACGGTGACGTGCACCAATCCGGGTCCGGTGGCGACGGGCGACTCCGCAGTGGTGACGCTCACGGTCAACGTGCTCGTGGCGGCGTTGCCGAGTGTGGTGAACAGCGCGACGGTGAGCACGGCGGGCGATCCGACGGCGGCCAATGATGCGTCGGCTACGCCGGCGATTCCGGTGACGGTGGCGCCGGACATCGCGATGACGAAGGTGTCGCAGTTGGCGAGTTACCTCGTGGGCGACACAGCGCGTTTCTTCCTGAGCGCGCGCAACGTGGGCTCCGGGCCGACGACCGGGCCGGTGACACTCACGGACACGCTGCCCACGGGGTTCACGTACCTGTCGTCGCCGGTGAGCACGTACAGCTGCGGAGCGGCGGGCACCGTGGTGACGTGCACGCGTGCGGCCGCGATGCTCGTGAACGACACGGCCGGTGTCGTGATCAACACGCAGATCGGTGCGGGCGCTCCCGCGAGCGTGACCAACCGCGCGTGGTCGAGCACGGCGGGCGACGGCATCGTGACGAACGACTCGGCGTCGACGCCGCCGATTTCGATCGCGTCGCTGCCCGACCTTCGCGTGATCAAGCGCGTGATCGGTTCGCTCGCGGTGGGTGCGGGCGGCACGTTCCAGCTGGCGGTGCTGAACACGGGCTTCGCGCCGACGACCGGCGTGACGACGCTGGTGGACTCGTTGCCGACGGGACTCACGTTCACGTCGGGCACGGGCACGGGGTGGAGCTGCGTGACCAACGCGGCGCGCGTGGTGACGTGCACGCGCGCGACGCCGATCCTGGCGCAGGACTCGTCGGTCGTGACGCTCACGGTGAACGTGGCGGCAGCCGCGCTGCCCGCGATCACCAACGTCGCGACGGTGAGCACGCCGGGCGAAGTGGCCACGGGCAACAATGCCGGTTCGACCGGTTCGGTGCCGGTGCAGGCAACGCCGGACCTGCAGCTGACCAAGACCGCGAGCGGCGCCTTCACGGTGGGCAATCCGGCCACGTACACGCTCACCGTGCGGAACGGCGGTACGGGCACGACGACGGATACGATCCGTGTGGTCGACTCGCTGCCGGTCGCGCTGGCGTTCGTCTCTGCCAGCGGACCGTCGTTCGCGTGCGCGAATGCGTCGGGCGTGGTCACCTGCCTGCGCACCGTGCCGCTGGCGGTCAACGCGACTGCGGTCGTCACCGTGATCACGACGCCGTCGCAGGCGGCGCTGCCGTCGGTCAGCAACATCGCGCGGGTCAGCACCACGGGCGACAATGTGAGCGCCAACGATCGCGCGACAGTCTCGACCGCGGTCACGGGGCTCTCCGACATCGCGATTGCCAAGACGGGCGGCGACACGCTCAACGTGGGCGCGCCGGCCACCTACACGCTGACCGCGACCAACACCGGCAACCTCACGGTACCGGCGGGCTTCACCGTCATCGACTCGCTGCCGACCGGGCTCGCGTTCACGAGCGCCGTGTCGACGGGCTTTGCCTGCACCGCCGCGGGTCGCGTGGTGACGTGCACGAGCAGCGCCGCGATCGCGCCGGCGGCCTCCGTGCCGATCACGCTCACGACGCTCGTGTCGAAGGCCGCCTTCCCCGCGGTGACCAACCGCGTCGTGGCGGCGCTCGCGGGCGACGCCGACACCACCAACAACCGCGCGAGCAAGGCGAGCGTGGTGCGCGGCACGGTGGACCTTGCCGTGACGAAGCTGGCCGGGTCGGCCCAGTTCACGAGCGGCATCGACAACACGTGGCTCCTGCGCGTGGCCAACCGCGGCAACGTGCCGACGCAGGGTCCGGTGCAGGTGGTCGACACGCTGCCCGCCGGGTTGACCTTCACGAGCGGCACCGGTCCGGGCTGGCTCTGCACCGCCGCCGGCGCGGTGGTGACGTGCGCGAGCAGCACCCCGATCGCCGATGCGGACTCGGTGCTGATCACGCTCAAGACGAAGACCGCGAGCACGCTCACCGGCAGCGTCACCAACTGCGCCACGGGCGCGACCGCGCTCGACGTCACGCCGGCCAACAATCGCTCCTGCGCCACCGTGACCGTGCTTGGCGACTTCCGCCTCTCGATCCAGAAGACGTCGCGCGCGCAGGTCGTCGAAGTGGGCGGCACCAACGACTACACGGTGGTGGTGCGGAACATCGGCCTCTCGCCGGTGCCCGCCGTCCAGCTCAACGACGTGCTGCCCGCCGGCTTCAGCTATCAGCTCGGCACGAGCCGCCTGGATGGCGTGGCGTTCGCGGATCCGAGCGGGGGCGCGGGTCCGGCGCTCACCTGGAATCTCGGGCTGCTCAATCCGGGCGACGAACGGAAGGTCAGCTACCGGGTCAAGATCGGCACCAACATCCGGACCGGCACGTCGGTCAATCGTGCGACGGCGTCGAGCGGCACGCTGGTCGTGCAGGCCAACAATGCAGCGGCGCCCGTGGTCGTGCGGCGCGGCGTGTTCGGCGACCGCGGCGTGATCATCGGCAAGGTGTTCGCCTCGTGTGACTGTGCCGACGAGCGCATGCAGACGCGCGGTGAGCTCGGCATCCCCGGCGTGCGCGTCTACCTCGAGGACGGCACGTCGGCCATCACCGATGGCGAGGGCAAGTACAACTTCTGGGACGTCTCGAGCGCGACGCACGTGGTGAAGGTCGACGCCACCACGCTGCCCGCGAACGCGCGCCTCCTGGTGACGAGCAACCGCAACGCGCTCGACCCCAACTCGCGCTTCGTCGACATCAAGGGCGGCGAACTCGGCAAGGCGGACTTCGCGACCGCGGCCGATGCCGACGTGATCGCCGAGGTGCGCGCGCGCCGGCGGAAGGCAGAGCCCGAGGCCGCGATGATCGCGCGTCGCGCGGATGGGAGCGGTGCGCCGCTCGTACCGGCGGACACGAGCGCGGCGGCACTCGAGCGCTCGCCGTACTCGGTGGTGCCGCCAGCAGCCGGAGCGGCGGCGGGCGCCGGAGGGGGAGCGGCAACGGGAGCCGGAACACCAGCGGCGAGCGGCACTGCGGCCGCGCCACCTCAAGCGCGCGTACCGGCAGCGCCTGCGCCTGCACGCACGAGCGAAGCACCGGTGCCCGCGCCGAGCGTCGACGATGGCTCGCGCTGGGAGCGCTCGACTGAAGGCGTGATGACGAGCGCGCCCACCGTGCCGATGCCCGTGCTGCCGGCGGCGCCAGCACCGACGCGATTGAACACGCTCACGGACGCGACGTCCAACCTGCCGGCCACGCCGCTGCGCGCGGCGCAGCAGCTGCCGGGCGCTGGTGCGGCGGCGGGCAAGGTCGAGATCGTCCTGGCGGGTTCGGCGTACCCGGCTGACGGCACGAGCGCGATCGCGGTGATCGTGCGACTCCTCGACGCCAAGGGCAACCGCATGATGGGTCGCGTGCCGGTGACGCTCGAGGCGTCGCTCGGGCGCTGGCTCACGAGCGACGTCGACCGCACCGATGAGGGCGCGCAGGTGGTCGTCACCGACGGCGAGGGCACCTTCAAGCTCGCGGTGCCGGGACAGCCGGGACGCGGCGAGATCCGCGTCACGTCACCCATCGCGCAGTCGGCACTGCCGATCACGTTCACGCCCGCGAATCGTCCGCTCGTGGTCGCGGGCCTGTTCAGCGGACGCATCGATCTCTCCGCGTTCAGCGGCGGATCGTTCGTCACGAGCGCCCCCGATGCGGCCTTCGAGCAACGCCTCTCGACCTGGTCGTTTGCACAGGACTCGGGCAAGGTGCGCGGCGGCGTGCGCGCGGCGCTCTTCGCCAAGGGCACCGTCTTCACCGACCAGCTCCTCACGCTCGGCTTCGACTCCGAGCGCGACGAGACCAAGACGCAGTTCCGCGACATCTCGCCGGAGGAGATGTACCCGACCTACGGCGACGGCTCGCTGCGGGAGTTCGACGGACAGTCGCAGCGCCGGCTCTACGCGCGTCTCGATCGTGGCGCGTCGTTCAGCCGCTTCGGCGACTTCACGACGCAGCGCGCCAGCGATGCCCGCCTGCTCGGCGCGTGGGACCGGTCACTCAACGGCATCCAGCACCACGAGGAGGGAAGCCTCGGTTCGGGCAACCTCTACGTGGCGCGCGGCACGATCCGACAGGTCATCGACGAATTGCCGGGCCGCGGCATCTCGGGCCCGTACTTCCTCTCGAAGGCCAACGCGGTCATCAACAGCGAGCGTGTCGAGCTGCTCACGCGCGACCGCAACCAGCCTGCCCTCATCCTCTCCGCGAAGGTGATGGCACGCTTCGGCGACTACACCGTGGAGCCGTTCACCGGGCGCCTGCTCTTCCGCGCGCCGGTGCCGAGCCTCGACGCGAACTTCAATCCGGTGTCCATCCGGGTCACCTACGAACTCGATCAGGGTGGCGCCGCGTACAACACGTACGGCGCCGACGGCACGATCAAGCTCGGCTCGCGCCTCGAAGTCGGCGGCATCGCGGCGCTCGACGAGAACCCGCTCGATTCGCTCAAGCTCTTCGGCGCCAACGCGAGCTACCGGTTCGCCGAACGTACGCTGGGCCTGGTCGAAGTCGCGCAGGCGACGGGCATGGGTGGACAGGAAGGGCGCGCCGGTCGCTTCGACCTGCGCCATGCGCAGGAGGGCTTCGAGGCCCGCGTCTACGGCACGCGCGCGGGAGCGAGCTTCGCCAACCGCTCCGCCACCTTCGGCAGCGGACGCCAGGAGCTTGGGGCGCGCGCCACGCTCGCCATGACCAAGGAGCTGCGCCTGCTCGCGGAAGCGCTCGAGACGGAGGATCTCCGCACCGGGGGCAAGCGTGACGGCGCGCTCGTGACGCTCGAGCACAACTTCGGCTCGGCGATCCGCGCGGAGCTGGGCTATCGCTGGGCCAAGGAAACCGGCGCGGCCTCGGCGGGCACGCTCGGCCTGCTCGTGCCGCCCGCCTTCTCGGCGTTGCGCGCGAAGCTCACGGCCAAGCTGCCCGGCAGCGAGCGCTCGTCGGTGTTCGCGGAAGCGGAGAAAGACATGGGCGGCACGGCCATGCGCGCGTCGCTCGGCGGCGAATACCTGATCGCACAGAAGGCGCGCGTCTACGTGCGCCACGAATGGATCGACGGATACGCGGGCCCGTACGCGCTGACCACGGGCCAGTCGCAGCAGAACACGGTGTTCGGCGTGGACGCCGACTACCTCAAGAACGCGCAGATCTTCAGCGAGTATCGCGAGCGCGACGCGATCAACGGCCGCGATGCCGAAGCCTCGATCGGCCTGCGCAACCGCTGGGCGCTTGGACAGGGACTGCTCTTCAACACGAGCCTCGAACGCGTGGCGCCGCTCTCGGGCGCTGGGCTTGGGAATGCGACGGCGGTCACCGGCGCCATCGAGTGGACGCGTCCGGCCACGACCAAGGCCACGGCACGCGCCGAGTGGCGCCGCGCGAGCGGACAGGACGGTTACCTGTTCAGTGCGGGCGTTGCGGAGAAGCTCGCGCGGGACTGGACGCTGATGACGCGCGGACTCTTCGACCAGCAGGGATCGATCGGCGATCGCCTGCGCACGCATGTCGGCCTCGCCTGGCGCGAGACGGACGAGAACCGGTGGAGCGGCCTGCTCCATTGGGAGTACCGCCGCGAGAACATGGCAGCGACCAGCAGCACGACGGCCACGGGCTACGACGCGAACATCGTGGCAGGGTTGCTCAACTGGCAGCCCACGGGCCGGCTCGTGCTCAGCGGGCGACTGGCCGCCAAGTTCGCCACGGATCGCAGCGAAGGGTTCGTGACGACGAGCGACGCGCAGCTCGTGATGGGCCGCGCCACGTACGATCTCACGCCGCGCTGGGATGTCGGCCTGATCACGTCGGTGCTGCTCAACGATGGCGGCGCGGCCCGCACCTACGGCCTTGGCGCCGAAGTCGGACGCATCGTCATGACCAATCTGCGCCTCGCGGCGGGGTACAACATGTTCGGCTACCGCGACCGCGACCTGAGCAGTTTCGGTTACACGATGAAGGGCGCGTACCTCGACTTCGCCTTCAAGTTCGACGAGTCCCTGTTCGGTCGCGGTGCAACCGCGCCCGCTCCAACTGCGAGGCCCCGATGATTCGACGCACTGATTGCGCGCGCGCCGCCGGCGCGCCGATGGTGGCGCTGTTGCCGGCGCTGTTGCCGGCGCTGTTGCTGGCGCTGATGGTGTCCGCGCCGCGAGCGCACGCGCAGGGCGGCGAACTGCCGCAGCTGCACGATGTCTCGCAGCGACTCTCGGACGCCGTGATGGCCGGCGACCAAGCCACGCTCGACCAGTGGCAGCAGCGCATCTTCGTAGCGCGGCGCACGCAACCGGCGCTGCCGCAGTATCCGTTCGAGAAGGCCCAGCGCTGGCTCTCGCTCGCACGCGAAGCGTACGAGTCGAACAGCCCGGGCACCTTGCCGAGCGACGCACTGGGCGAAGCGGTGAAGCTCGTGCGCGAGCTCGAAGCTGGTCGCGCGCCAGCTGCGACCGCGGGCACGATCTCGCCAGTGTACGCGCCGCGCGTGCGCACCGACCTCTGGCAGGTTGCGGACAACCTGCGTGCGTCGCCGGACGTGGAGCGCGTGGCCCCGGAACTCGCGGCGCTCGAACTGTCGCTGGTGCGCGCGTCACTGGAGGGTGCTGGATTCCTTGCCTGTCCACTTGAAAAGCCGCAGCGCATTGCGGAAGCGTCGGCGATGCGCGCCGTCGGCATCATGAACCGCGCGGCGCCGCGCGTCACCGCCATCGTGCCGGCGCGCGTCGACACTCTCTACATCGCGCGTCCCGCGACTGCACCCGCGCCGGTCGTGCCCGTCGCGACGACGCCGAGGGTGCTCACGGGCGTGCCGCCCAACGTGCACTTCGGCCTCAACCTCGACTCCCTCTCGGCGGCATCGAAGCGCGTGCTGGCCTCGGCTGCCGATTCGCTGATCCGTTACGCGGGCGTGAGCATCACGCTCTCGGGCAACACTGACTCGCGTGGCAATGCCGCGTACAATCAGGCCCTCTCGAAGCGCCGCGCCGATGCGGTCAAGGCGTTCCTCGTGGGGAATGGGGTTGAGGCGAACCGCATCCAGCTTCAGGCGCTCGGCAAGGGCAACCTCAAGACAAGCGAGACGAGCGTCGTCGACCTGGCGCGCAATCGTCGCGTCGACATCACCTACGTGGCCGTCGACGGGCGCGTGATCGAGACAAAGGAAGGCCTCGACGACCTGCAGGTGGAGGGAGCGCGCGTCACCAGAACTCCCGTTCGGGCGCCGAAGAAGAAAGCCGCAGCGCCCTGAGTGATGGGTGTCGCGCGCCGGGCGAAGCTGCCGGCGCGCTGGACTGGAGTGCCGGGGTGCTGACCTGTCGTGTCGGCGCTACGCGAGCGCCTGTTCGAGGTCGCCCTTCAGGTCGTGCGGATGTTCCAGGCCCACGCTCACGCGCAGCAAGTTGGCCGGCGCGCGCGTTGTCGGCCCCTCGATCGACTGCCGGTGCTCGATCAGGCTCTCGACGCCACCCAGACTCGTCGCCCGCGTGAAGATCTTGAGTCGGTTGGTCATGGCCACCGCCGCTTCCATGCCGCCCTTCACCTGGATCGAGAGCATGCCGCCCGGGAGCAGCATCTGCTTCTCGATGATCGCGCGCGCGGGATGCGAGGTGAGCCCGGGATAGTGCACGGCCTCGATCTTCGGGTGAGTTGCGAGGTACTCCGCGACGGCCAAGGCATTGGCCGAATGCGCGCGCACGCGCCAAGGCAGCGTGCGGATGCCGCGCAGCAGCAGCCAGCAGTCGAATGCGCTCGGGATCGCGCCCACTTCCTTCTGGCTCGAGCGGATGCGGGCCCAGCGTTCGTCGGCCGTGCGCGTGACGAGCGCGCCACCGGTCAGGTCGGAGTGTCCGCCGAGATACTTGGTGGTCGAGTGCATGACGAGATCGGCGCCGAGCGAGAGCGGGCGCTGGCCGACCGGTGACGGCCAGGTGTTGTCGACGACCGCGATCGCGCCCGCGGCATGCGCAATTTCCGCGAGCGCCGCGATGTCGGTGACGGTGAGCAGCGGATTGCTCGGCGTCTCGATCCAGATCATGCGCGTCGTCGGGCGGATGGCGGCACGCACGGCGGCGAGGTTGGTCTGGTCGACGAACGACACCGTCAGCCCCCAGCGCTCCTTCTCGGCGATGACCTGGCGCGTGCCGTAGTAGGCGTCGAGCGGCGCGATGACATGCTCGCCAGGTGCGAGCGCCGCGATCGCGGCATAGGTCGCGGCGGAGCCTGACGCGTACGCCGCGGCCTCGGCGCCACCTTCGAGCGCGGCGAGCACGGTTTCGAGCTCCGCGCGGTTCGGATTTCCGGAACGGGCGTAGTTGTGGCCGGCCGGATAGGACAGGTCCGGCGCGCGTTCGAACGTGCTCGAGAGGACGATGGGGGTCGTGACCGCGCCGGTGATCGGGTCGGGGCGGTGGCCCGCGTGGATCGCAAGCGTCTCGAGGTGGAGCGAGGAGTCAGCCATGAGGGAAAATAGCACGCCCGGTCGCGTTGGTGCCGCGACCGGGCGTGTCATGCATCAAGCAACGTCAGGAATCTTCGAGCGGGCTATCCGCGGCGACCACCGCCGCGACCGCCGTGGCCTTCGCCGCCGCGGTTGCCGCCACCACCACCATGGCCTTCGCGGTTGCCGCCACCACCGCCACCACCAGCACCACCGCTGTGGCCTTCCCACCCGCCGCGACTCCACCCACCACCGCGTCCAGGGTTGGGACCGCTCGCGACCTGGCCGCCAGGACGACCACCACCGTTGCCCTGACCACGACCGGCGTCGCCACCGCGCGGCGCGGCAGCGCCTGGACCGCGACCGATGTCACCGGCGCGCGACTCCGTGCGCGGAACCGCCGTGCGTGCGCCACCGCGGATTTCGCCGCGATCGCCGTAGCCGCGTGCCTCGCCGCGATCGCCGTAGCCACGCGCTTCGCCGCGATCGCCGTAGCCGCGTGCCTCGCCGCGGGGCTCGTTCCGGTAGCGTCCACCGTCCCAGTACGTGCGTGGCGCCGGACGGTACCCGGCATCACCGCGACCCCAGCCACGGCCGTAGACCGGCACGCGGTAGCGGTCGTGCACGTACACCGGCGACATCACCACGTACGGGCGCGAGCGGGCGATCCAGCCGCCGCCGACCCAGCCCGTGTAGACCACGCGGGCGCCGATCCAGTCGGTGTCGTAGATGAACCACGGGCCGATCGGGTAGCCGAAGCCGAAGCTGATGAACGGGCGCGGGCCGTAGTAGCCGGCGTAACGCACGTAGACGACGTCGGGATCGTAGACCGGCACGTAGATGACGCGCGGGTTGGCCGGCCAGATGGCCACCTGGTTGGATTCGGTCACGACCTGCTGCTGCGGCGTGGTGACGAGGTTGCCCTTGGCCACCGCGCTCTGGCGCAGGCGCTGCACCGCGGCCATGACGTCCGCCGACTGCGAGGCGTACGCCTGGCCGAGGTCGTTCATCCAGTCGGGCTTGCTGTCGAGCATGTTGAGCACGCTCGGGTAGTGGGCGATGGCCTTCACGCTCACGTCCCAGGGCTGGTTGTCGATATCGGCGGTGCCGTTGGCGCGCACGTGCGCGGCCGCTTCACGCACCTGGTCGGGAAAGGTGGTGGCGAGCAGGACCTGCGCGAGCAGCGGATCGGCATAGAGCGCGATCGGACCGACGAGCTGCTCGAGTTGCGACGCCGAGCGAACCACACCCTGGCTCGCGGGATCCTGCGCGGCGAGCGGATGGGTCGCGACCAAGCTGCTGGTGAGTGCCACCGCGAGCGCGGTGGCGTGCAGGTGAAGTCGGGCGACACGCATACAACCCTCCATGAAGCGGAATCGAGCGGTAGTGCCTTGCATCCAGTGGTACGCCAAAGTGCAGCGGATGTTACCCCGGTTCTCCTGCATGATGGCGCCTTGTCAGCCTTGGGTCAGGTGAAGGTTTCGTTGATTGTTCGAGTGTGCGCTGGAGCGTGTCGCTGACGCACTGAGGTTGTCCCCTGCGAGTGACGCCAGCGAGTGACGCGTGCGGCTGGAGGTGCCGCACGCGCTGATGAGCAGGGTGCTAGCGATGCTCATGCTCGCGCTCAGGACGGCCGCCGCGGCGCTCCACGGCGCGGCGTTCTGCGGGGCGCGGCATCGGCGCATGGCGCAGCACCTCGCGATTCATCGGCACCGCGCGATAGCGCTCGTGCACGTAGACGGGCGAAAGGCGCACGTAGGGGCGCGAGCGCGCGATCCAGCCGCCGCCCGCCCAGCCGGTGTAGACGATGCGGTGCGCGGGCCAGTCCCAGTCGTAGATGAGCCACGCGCCGACGGGGAAGCCGATGCCGAAGCGCACCCACGGCCGGCCGACGCGCACCGGTTGCACGTAGACGATCGCCGGATCGTAGACTGGGACGTAGATCACATTCGGTTGGGCCGGCCAGACGGCGATGTAGCCGGGCTGCACGACCACCTGTTGCTGCGCATTGGTGGCGAGGTTGCCATTGGCGCTCGCCTGCCCACGGAGCCGCTGGACCGCGGCCATGACGTCGGAGCTCTGGGTCACGTAGGCCTGGCCGAGCTGGAGCATCCAGTCCGGCTTGGCATCGAGGGTGTTGAGGACGGTCGGGTAGTGCGCGACGGACTTGACGCTCACGTCCCA
>JANYHJ010000090.1 GCA_025359135.1 Gemmatimonadota bacterium
TCACGGCGGTGACGGGATCGGCGAACCACGACTCGAGCGTCTATCCCGACGGGGACCGGTTCGACATCACGCGCACGGAGACGACGCATCAATCGTTCGGCGCGGGCATCCATCGCTGCCTCGGCGCGCCGCTCGCGGAACAGGTCACTCCCGTCGCGTTCCGGGTGCTGCTTGACCAGCTGCCGAAGCTGCGGCTCGCCGGAACGCCGCAGTGGCGCACGGACCCGTTCCTGCGTGCACCGAGCAACCTGCCGATCGCGTACGGCTGAGCGCGCGCGCCGCGTTGTCGCACGACGAGGCGAGAATCGCGGTCGAGTCGCTTGCCCTGCGGCCTGCATCCGCCGAGCTTTCAGAATTGTGATTGGCCCGGTGGCACTGGAGCTTCCGGGCGTGGTGGCGGCACGTCCCGATTCCCCCCGCATGGTTCCCGAGTCGCTGCGCGCGGCATTCAGCCCACGCTACGAACTGGAGCGCCTGATCGGTTCAGGTGGCTCGGCCGACGTGTATCTCGCCACCGACTCGCGCCATGGGCGCAAGGTGGCGGTCAAGATCCTGCGCGGCGACACCACCTCGGAGCTCGGCGCCGAGCGCTTCCTCCGCGAGATCGAGATCGCCGCGGCGCTGCAGCACCCGAACGTGCTGCCGGTGTTCGATTCGGGCGCGAGCGAGGGCCACCTCTACTACGTGATGCCGTTCGTGGACGGCGCGTCGCTGCGCGACCGGCTGCGGCATGAGGGGCCGCTCAACTGGGACGACGCACTGACCGTGATGCGCGAAGTGGTCGATGCGCTCGCCTACGCACACCGCCGCGGCATCGTGCACCGCGACGTGAAGCCCGACAACATCATGTTCATCGGTGGACACGCGGTGGTGGCGGATTTCGGCATCGCGCGCGCCATCGAGGACGCACGCCGCGAGTACCGCACCCCCGACGGCCTCGGCGTCGGTACCCCCGAGTACATGGCGCCCGAGCAGGCCACGGGCGACTCGCTCGACGCGCGCTGCGACGTCTACAGCCTCGGCGCCACGTTGTACGAAATGCTGACGGGCGCCCCGCCCTACTCCGGCGCGTCGGCCGTCGCGGTGCTCGTGCGCAAGTCGCACGAGCCGGTGCCGACCATGCGTCCGCGCGACGAGGCGGTGCCGCCGCACGCCGGCAACGCGATCGGTCGCGCGCTCGCCCGCGCGGTGCACGAGCGCTACACGTCGGTGGAGGAGTTCCTCGAAGCGCTCGTGAGCGGCGATCTCTCGCCTCGCGTCCAGGCGCCGCGCACGCGACTACGCACGATCGCGGTGCTGCCCTTCCAGAACCTCGGCGGCGACGCGGATGATGAGTACCTGAGCGACGGCATCACCGACGAGCTGATCTATTCCTTGTCGAAGATTCCGGACCTGCGCGTCGTGGGCCGCGCCACCAGCTTCCGCTTCAAGGGCAGCGCCGACGACATCCGCATCATCGGCGAGCAGCTGCGCGTGGGCGGCATCGTCACCGGTGGCGTGCGTCGCGTCGGGGATCGGCTGCGCGTGTCCGCCGAGCTCGTCGATACCGCGAGCGGCTTCGAGCAGTGGACCGAGCGCTACGATCGGCGCCTCACGGACGTCTTCGAGGTGCAGGAAGAACTCGCGAGCGCGATCGCGAGCTCGCTCGAGACCACCGTCTGGCGGCCCGAGACGTCACCGGCCGTGGCGGCCCCGACCGCGCCTGCCTACCAGAAGTACCTGCGCGGACGCTGGCTCTGGAACCAGCGCACCGAGGCCGGACTCGTCGCGAGCGTCTCCTCCTTCGAGGAGGCGGTTTCGCTCGACCCGAATTTTGCGCAGGCGCACGCCGGACTCGCGGAGTCGTACGTCACGCTCGCGCTCTATGGTGCGCTGGCGCCGGCCGAAGCGATGCCCGCTGCGCGCCGCGCGCTCGACCGCGCCCTCGCGCTGCCGGCGCAGCCCGCCGAGGCGCTCACCGCGCGTGCCTGCATCGAGGCCGTGTACGAATGGGATTGGCGCCGAGCGGAGGATGACTTCCGGCGCGCCATCGTCTCCAACCCTGCGTCGCCGTCATCGTCGCAGTGGTACGCGATGAACCTGCTCGTGCCGCGCGGCCGGTTCGGCGAGGCCCGCGAGCAACTCGCCCGCTCGCAGCAGATCGACCCGCTCTCACCTGTCGTCTGGCTGAGCGTCGGGCTCTCGCACTTCTACGAGCGCGACTACAAGACCGCGATCGCGACCTTCGACGGACTGATCGAGCGCGACCCGACCTTCGGCGTGGCCCGCATGTTCCTCGCGCAGGCGCTCAGCGAGCTCGGCAACCACACCGCCGCACTCGGCGCGCTCGACGGCGCAGCGCAGCTCATGGGTGAGAGCCGCGAACTGCTTGCGGCACGCGGCGTGATTGCGGCGCGCAGTGGCGACCCGGAGGGCGCGCGGGCCGCGCTCGCCCAGCTTGAAGCGCGCGCCGCAACGCGCTACGTCTCGCCCGTACTCATGGCGCAGATTCACGCCGCACTCTCGGACCACCCCGCAGCCGTGGCGTCCATCGAGCGCGCCGTCGCGGTGCGTGCGAGCGACCTCGTGTGGGTCGGTGTGCGGCCGGTGTTCGATGGGCTCCGCTCCGTGCCCGGCTTCCTGCCGTCGATGGAGCCGCTGCGCCTCATGACGCGGTCCGGACCCTTCGCGATTCCGCTCGGCGGCTGAGCCGACGCGCTGCTACTGCGGCAGCGCGTACTCGAAGGTGTAGCGATGCACCTTGCCCTCGATCTCGATGCGGAAGGTGCCGGCGATGCCGGCGAGCTCGCCCGTGCCGGAATCAGGCACCACCGCGATCGCGAGCTGCTGCGATCCCCGCGACATCGTGCCGGTGTGATGGAAGACGAAGGAGCCGCGCTTGCCTCGCAGTGTCCCCTCGACCTTCTCGATGGCCACGTAGGCGGCCGAGCCCTTGGTCTCGGTCATCGCGGTCATCATCTCGCCTGTGCCGGTACCCTCGAGGTCGCCGTGGAAAACCTTCTCGAGGCGAAAGCGGCCGGGCATCGCCGTCGGCTCGGTGATCGGCGTGGTGGTGACGTCGAAGGTGCCGGTGGCTTCGTGCAGCATGGTGGCGGGGCGCATGGGTGAACCGGTGCCGTGACATCAGCCGGTGCACGCAAGCTATGCTCCCCATCGCGTTGTTCCCAGCGTGGCGCGCTGATCAGAACGTCGCGGTCACAGAGAGGAACCCCCACGAGTACGGCTGCGACGCGCCCGTGGCGGCGAACAAGGCGCCCGGCGTGAACCGCGCCACGCCGCCGTCCACGCGCAGGTGACGGCCGATGCGCCAGATCGCGGTCAGGTCCGCTTCGCCGCCGATCTCGCGCGGCGCGTTCGGCACGCTGCCGCGCAGCACCGCGCCCGTGGCGTCGTAGATGGCGTCGTCGGTGCTCGCGCGCTGGAACGCATGCAGCGAGCCGCGCAGGCGCACCGTGGACGACGCTGACCACTGCGCGACGATGCGCTCCTCGATCACGTTGCGACGACCAAGCGCATCTGCGAAGCCCAGGAAGGCGTGCGCCAACGGATAGAGCTGGTCCCACGTGCCGCTCTGCGCGGCAGCACCAGCGCCGGTACCGCTCGCGTAGTCGGCGCCTACGGTCAGCGCCGGCGCATGCGGCCCGCTCCACGTGCGCGTGAGGTCCGTCGCGAGCATCCACGCCTGCACGTCGGCATTGCCCGCGGTGCCCAGCTGCATGCCGCCTTCGAGTTCGTACGCGAACGCGGTGCCGGCAATCGGGCCAAGGGTGCGCGCCCCGAGCGTCGCACGCTGGGAGGCAGGCACGACGCCCGCCGCGTCGACGCCCTTCACGAGCGCGTAGATGTCGGTGAGCGCGCTCGCTGCATGCTGCCACGTCACTTGGGCGCCCCAGAGCTGCGTATGCACGTCCGGCACGTTGACGGCGGCCGAAACGATCGTCACCGGATGCGCCCAGAGCGCGGTGAAGGTCAGCGCGCCATCCCGGCCCTCGATGACAGCGCCCTGGAAGGTCCGCCGCGCGTTGGCCCAGTCGAGCGGAGAGAGCACCCGTTCGCGTCCGAAGAGCAGCTCCTGCCGTCCCACGCGCACCGTCCAGCGGCCCGACCCGAGCGCGATGTCGTTGAGTTCGACGAAGGCCTGCTGCACGTCGGCGTCATCGCGATCGGTCGTGCGGAAACCGCCGGGCAAGTCACGCCCGCGCGCCGAGGCCAGCCGCCCCTCGACGAAGGCGCGCAGGTGCGGCATCACGTGCAGGTCGCCGTGCAGGTGCACGCGCACGAGGCCGAAGTTGTCGGTGCGCGTGCCCGCGCCTCCACCGAGAAAGTTGTCGTCGCGTTCGGCGCGCGCACGCACGTGTCCGCCGAGCGAGAGCCAGCCGTCCTCCCAGAGTGCGATGTGCTTGAGCGGATCCATCAGGTCGCCGGTCAGCGGCTTCGACCAGTCCTCGCGGTAGCGCACCATGTCGTATGCGGGCCGGGCGGAGGACGTCGCGGTAGTTTGCGCGCGCAGCGGAGCGGCGACGATGGCAGACGCGGCGACAAGGACGAGTGACGATGCGGTGATGCGCATATGAGGCACGCCCCGGCGGTGCGAGGCGAAGTCAGCGGAATGGTTGTGGAAGGAGCGCGGTCGAACGTGACGGCACCGCGGCATCGGCGGCCACGATCGCCTTGGCGAGCCGCCCACGATCCGGCGGAATGCGGCGTTCCTGGTGGCGCACGACGCCGTCCGCGTCGAGCACCGTGATGACGTTGGCGTGCTCGAAGTCGCCCGACGGCAGCCGGCGGTAGCTCACGTTGACGAGCGCCGCGAGCGTACGCACCGTGGGCTGCGGGGCCGTGAGCAGCGTCCAGCGCGCATCGAACTCCATGCGCGCGGCAAAGGCGCGCAGGACCGGCGCCGAGTCGCGCCACGAATCGAACGACGCGAGCACGAAGCGCGTGCGCGCGCGAAGGTCGGCGGGGAGTGAAGCCTGCACGGCCTGAAGCTCCGCGGTGATGACCGGGCAAGTCATCGTGCAGGAGAAGTAGACCATCGCGATGACGACGGGCGCGCCGCGCAGGCTTGCGAGCGGCAGTGCGGCGCCGTCGGCGCCTGTCCACGTGGTCGGCACGGCGTAGAGCGAAGCGCGTGGCAGCGGCGGCTGGGCGGCGACCTGCGTCGCTTGCTCACGAGAACCGGCGCGCGCCAGCCGGATGCCGAGCGATCCCAGCGTGTACGAGGCCTTGAGCGAAGCGCGCAGGGCCGCGCGCATGAAGCCGGCGTAGTCCGAAGGATCGGTGGCGAGCGCCGCGCCCCCTGCGCAGAACAGTCCCTTGTCGGGATCGCCATCCCCGCGCGATTCACCGCTCGTGATGATGCTGTTGAAGTCGTCCACCCATTCCCAGCTCGTGGGCAGAGCAGGCGTCTCACCACGCACCAGTCCGCGATCGAGCGCGAGCTCCCACTCGGCGGTGCTCGGCAAGCGCGAGCCGGCCCACGCCGCGTACGCGGAGGCCGCGAACCACGAGACGAAGACCACCGGATCGCGCTTCGGCGCAGCGGGGCCGAGCACCGTGTCGCCCGCCCAGTGGCGCAGGTACGGCGAGTCGGCGGCCATGCGCGCCACGCGCGAACGCCGCCACTCCTGATGGTCGATGACGAAACGGCGGAACTCCTCGTTGCTGACGCGATCAGCGGCAAGGTCGAACGCGCCCACGACCGTGCGCCGGTCCGCGTTGGATGTCGCGTAGAGCGCGCGGATGCGCCCCGCGTCCACGTGCACCCAGCGCGGCGCCGGTTGCGCCGTCACGCCGGCCGCCGCCACCACGAGGGTGGCGACGGCCTGCGCGAGCATGCGCGAAGCCCGCATCACTCGTGTCCCGCGCCGCCGGCCTTCGGCACGAACCTGCCGGAGGCGCGGACCTTGCGCACGTCGGCCACGGCCACGCCGTCGAGTGCGTTGCCGAAGTTGGCGCGCACGTAGGTGAGCACGGCGGCGATGTCCGGGTCCTTGAGCTGGAGCGACGGCATGACGTTGTTGAACGTCTTGCCGTTGACCTGGATGGCGCCGGACAGCCCGTGCATGACGACGCCGATGGCGCGTTCCTTGTTCGCCGCGAGGAAGTCCGACTTGGCGAGCGGCGGGAAGGCGCCCGCGACACCCTGCCCGTCGAGCTGGTGGCAGGCGACGCAGTTGCCGCTGAAGACCTGCTTGCCACGCGCGAGCAGTTCGGACTTGGGCGGCTCCTTGACCGTGGCCGCGGCCTTGGGCGCAGCGGCGATCACGCTCGGCACCGCCTGCAGCGTACTGCCCTCGGGCAAGTAGACGAAGTCGCCCTGCTTGCCGGAGTAGATGGCCACGTTGTCGGGACCGTCGACCTTGATCATCCCCAGCGCGCCCTTGTTGAAGGCGCGGAAGATCGAGTGATCGACGAGGATGAAGGTGCCCGGCACGTCGAACTTCATCTCGACGATGGCGGAGCCGCCGGCGGGAATGAGCGTCGTCTGGCCGTTGCGCTGGTTCGCGACCGACCCGCCCTCGGTGTAGATGCGGTCGAAGATCTCGCCGATGACGTGGAAGCTCGAGACCAGGTTGGGGCCGCCGTTGCCGACGAAGAGGCGCACCGTCTCGCCGACCTTGGCGTGGAGCGCGTTGTCGCCGACGAGCGCGCCAACCGATCCGTTGAACACCACGTAGTCGGGCCGCTCCTCGAGCGCCTTCTCCATGGAGAAGTTCTGCAGTCCGGGTTCGCCGTGCTTGCCCATCGTGTAGAACTCGCTCTGCAGCACGTAGTACTCGCGATCGACCGGCGGCAGCCCTTCCTTGGGCTCGACCAGGATCAATCCGTACATGCCGTTGGCGATGTGCATGCCGACCGGCGCCGTGGCGCAGTGGTAGACGTAGAGGCCGGCGTTGAGCGCGGTGAACGAGAACTGCGAGCTGTGCCCCGGCGCCGTGAACGACGAGGCCGCACCACCGCCCGGTCCCGTGACCGCATGCAGGTCGATGTTGTGCGGCATGTGGCTCGACGGGTGGTTGTTGAGGTGGAACTCCACCTCGTCACCCTCGCGGATGCGGATCATCGGCCCCGGCGTCGAACCACCGAACGTCCAGAAGGTGTACTCCACGCCGTCGGCGAGGCGCTTGGTGACTTCGCGCGTCTCGAGGCTGACCACGAGCCTGGCCGGCGTGCGACGCATGATCGGCGCGGGCACCTGCGGCGCGAACGCGACGGTGAGCGTCTCGACGGGCAACGGTCCGCGCGCGGCCGCGGTGAACACGGGCCACGTGCCCACGAGCGACGCCGCATTGGCGACTCCCGAAGCGCGCCCGCTTCCGAGCGCGTGGACACCGAGGGCAACGGCTACGCCCAGGCACAGGGTGGAGAGGGCCAAGGGGAGACGGCGGCGAGTCATGCGATCCTCCAACAGAGTGATGCCCGTGAACGCGGGCGGTCGTTGCCTGATGCGATCATGTGGTCTTCCGAACCGCGAACGCACGTGTCCACGACGCGCTCGCTGGACCGTCGGCCATGTCGGCCACCGTCGTCGAGCGGAAGAAGGTGCGCACCTGGCTGGCCAGCCCCTGCCAGCGCGTGTGCGCCGGGCACGGATTCCGGTTCGCGGGGTGACGGGTGACACCTCAATGATCGAATCGGCCAAGATCATCAACAAGTCGCATTTCACCGGGCGCGTTGCGAGGGGAACCCCGACATGTCCTGTGTCTTGACATTCAGTGTTGTAACACACATTATGCGTCATGCCCGCGACGCTCCGTGACGAGATCCGCCAGAACCGCCCCTTCACCTCGGTCGAGCAGGAAGCGCACTTGAACATCGTGCGTACCGCCCTCGAGCTTGGCGCCCACCTCGACGACGTCCTCAAGCCCGCCGGCGTGAGCGTCACACAGTTCAACGTGCTGCGCATTCTCCGCGGCGCCGAGCCCGCCGGCCTCTGCCGCGGCGAACTGGGGGAACGGCTCCTCGGGCGCATGCCCGACGTCACGCGCCTGCTCGACCGCATGGAGAAGCAGGCGCTCGTCGCACGGCAACGCGAAACGACCGATCGCCGGCAGGTTCGCACCCACATCACCACGCACGGCCGGCGCGTCCTCAACGACGTGGACGCGAAGGTCGCCGCCGAACACGAACTGCGACTCGGACATCTGGGCGCGAGAGAACTCCGCTCGCTCATCGCCCTGCTCACGAAGATCCGGCAACCGAACTGAGGACCTGACCATGGGAGCCAGCACGAACGACCTCTTTGGCGCCGCCACCACCGCCGAACCCGCCACGCCCGGCAGCTACGGCCAGCCGCCCAACGGCTACCGCCTGCCGCAGCTCACGCGCCTTGGCACCGCGCACCTCCAGGTGGCCGACCTCGCGCGCTCGCTCGCCTTCTATGAAGGGGTGCTGGGCTTCCGCGTGGCGGAGCGCACCCCCACGAGCGCACGACTGGCCGCGCACGATGACGCGCGCGTGCTCATCGAGTTGCACGAGCGCGCCGGCGCCACGCCGGTGGGCCGCCGCGGCACCCTCGGGCTCTATCACGTCGCGATCCTCCTCCCCGATCGCCCGTCGCTCGGCCGCTTCTTCCGCGAGATGGCGTCGCGCCGCCTGCACGTGGGCGCTGGCGACCACCTCGTGAGTGAGGCGCTCTACATGTCGGATCCCGACGGGCTCGGCCTCGAGATCTACCGCGATCGGCCGCGAAGCGAATGGCACCGCCTCGGGCGCGAGTTGATGCTCGCCACCGATCCGGTGGACGTCGAGTCGCTCATCGAGTCTGCCGGCGACGCCAAGTGGGCCGGCATGCCGACGGGCACCGTCATCGGCCACGTGCACCTGCACGTCGGCAACCTCGACCAGGCCGCGTCGTTCTTCGCCGAGGCGCTTGGTTTCGACAAGGTCACGTGGCGCTATCCCGGTGCGCTCTTCATGGGGGCGGGCGGCTATCACCATCACCTCGGCGCCAACACGTGGGCGGGACCGCACGCGCAGCCCGCGGCGGAGAATGACGCACGCCTGCTCGCATGGACGATCGAGCTTCCCGACGCCGCCAGCGTGGACGAGGCAGCCGCGAGCGTTGCGGCCGCCGGGTTTCCGGTGACGCGCGACGGCACGAGCGCAATCCTTCGCGATCCGTGGGGTCTCGAGGTGCGCGTCGTGGTCGCGGTGGTGTGAGCCCCATCTCGCTCGAACATCTCGTGCGACCAGCCACTCCCGGTGCCAACGCGCCGGGGGTGAAGCCGCCGCTCCTCGTGCTGATGCACGGCGTGCGCAGCAACGAACGCGCGATGGCGGCGCTCGCGTCGTCACTGGACCCGCGCTTCATCGTGCTGAGCGTCCGGTCACCGCTCACGCTCGGTCCGGACCAGTACGCCTGGTTCACCGTGCGCTTCACCGCCGGGGTCCCGGTGATCGACGCACAACAGGCCGAGGCTGGATGGCGGCGCATACCCGATGTCATCGACGAAGCCGTGGGAGCGCTCGGTGCCGATGCCGCGCGCGTCTATCTCGGCGGCTTCAGCCAGGGCGGCATCATGACGCTTGCGACGCTGCTCACCGCACCCGAGAAGGTGGCCGGTGCGGTCGTGATGAGTGGACGGCTTCTCCCCGAAGTGATGCCGCACGTGGTGTCGCCCGAGCGACTCAAGGCGAAGCCGCTCTTCTGGGTGCATGGGACAGCGGACACCGTGCTGGGCATCGACTACCTGCGGTCCGGGACTCGAACACTCGGCGCACTGCCGCTGGC
>JANYHJ010000105.1 GCA_025359135.1 Gemmatimonadota bacterium
AGTCGCCGATCTTCATGCTCAACAACCTCGAGGCGATGGGGCGGCCCGAGCGCGTGTCGGCGAGCGAGAGTGGCAACGCGGGTCCGGCGATCGTGATGCCGCCGATCCGCTGCCGCGATTTCAACTTCACGAGCTTGAGCGACGCCGTGTAGGCGTCGAGCCCGCGAGGCGGCGCACGTCGCCTCGATGGCCTGAACGAACGAAGGACCTGCTGCTCCGAGCACCGGAACGGCAGGTCCTTCGAGTATTTGCGGAACGAGGTGCGCGCAGCGGTTAAGCGCTGCGCTCAGGACGAGATCACGGCTGCAAGCTCGTCGCCGCCTGCGGCAACGTGTACTTCGAGATGAACTCGTACTCGCGCTTCATGCGGTCCATTTGGTGGTAGTACTCCGAGAAGCCGTGCCCTTCCCGCGGATAGAACACCAGCTCCACCGTCTTGCCGCGGTCCTTGAGCGCACGGTAGAACTCCATCGGCTGGCCGATCGGCACGCGCTCGTCGCTGCCACCGTGCAGCATCAGCAACGGCGTCGTCACCTTGTCGGAGTAGCTGATCGCCGAGCGCTCGAGGTAGAACTTGACGTTCTTGTTCACGAGCGAGCCGTCGTACTGCGGAATGCCGTCGAAGAACGTCCCGATCAACCCCGGGATGTCCGTCGTCCCCGCCATCGAGAGCAGGTTCGGCAGCCCCGCGCCCATCATCGCCGCCTTGAAGCGTGACGTCTGCGATACCACCCACGACGTCAGGTAGCCGCCATAGCTCCACCCCTCGAACGCCATGCGCGTCGAGTCGGCGATGCCGCGCTTGATCAGGTCGTCCACGCCGGTCATGATGTCGCGGAAGTCGCCGCCACCCCAATCGCTGATGTTCGCGCGCATCCACGCCTCACCGTAGCCCGTCGAACCACGCGGGTTGGGATAGAGCACCGCCCAGCCGCGCGCCGCCCACGTCTGCCCCGGGCCCGTGCCTCCCTTGAAGCCATTGGTGTGCGCCGCCGTCGGGCCGCCGTGCGCGCTCACCACGAGCGGCACCTTCATCCCCGCCGTGTAGCCCACGGGATAGAGCAGCACCCCCTCCACCGACTTGCCGTCCTTCGACTTCCACGTGACGACTTCGCTGCGGCCGAGCGCGCGATCCGCGAGCCAGGCGTTGGTCGTCGTGATCCGCTTCGGCGTCGGGGTCTGGGCGTCCGTCACGTAGACCTCGGCCGGCGACTCGTCCTTGTCGATCACCCACGCCATCTGCGCGCCCGTCTTGCTGGCCGACACGGCGCCGACGAGCAGCTCCTTGGTCAGCTTGGTGTACGTCTTCGTGGCCACCGCGTAGTCGTAGGCGCTGCGATAGACGCGGTCTTCCGCGATGAACCAGATGTGCTGCCCGTCCGCCGACCAGCGCGGCGGCCCGACGCTCACGTCGAACGAGGCCTGTGCATGGTTGGTCACGGCGCGCGACGCCACGTCATACGTCATGAGGTGTTCGTTGCGGATCGTGCGCGAGGCGATGCCGTCCTTCTCGGGGGTGTGCTCGCGCGTCAACTCGGTGTACGCGATCGTGCGGCCGTCAGGCGAGAACTGCGGCGTCGAGCCCACGTCGCTCGAGGTGCCGAGCCTCTCGACCTTGCGGCTCGCGAGCTCCACCACGTACGCCTCGCGGCGGTCGTCGCGGATGAGCGGCGTCGGTGACGCATCGTACGCGAGCCACGCGCCGTCCGGCGACCACGACGGCGCACCGCGCACCGTGAACGCCCCCGACGTGACCTTCATTCCCTTTCCCGTCTCCGCGTCCACCACCCAGATGTGGTTGAGCCGGAAGTCGCCCTCGAACACCTTCGGATCATCGCGGCGGCGTACCTTCGCCTCCGCTTCGCGCGAGAGCGAATCGGGCGACACGACCGCAATGCGCTTGCCGTCGAGGCTCCACGCGTACCCGAGCACGCCGTCGCGCAGCGTGGTGAGCTGCCTCGCCTCGCCACCGTCCGCGGGCAGCAGCCAGAGCTGCGGCTTGGGCGCATCGTCGCCGGTGCCGGTGCCGCGGGACGCGATGAACGCGATCGTCGTGCCATCGGGCGACCAGCTGGGCTGCGACTCGCCGCGCTCGCCGAACGTGAGCTGCCGAGCTGCGCCACCGGCATACGGCACCATGAAGACGTGCGACCGCCGTTCATGGCGATCGCCGAGTGCGGTGTCACCGCGAGCGGCCGGATGCTCCCAGCCGCTCACCGTGTAGAGGACGCGCGCACCGTTGGGCGCGAGCGCCACGGCGCCCACCTGCTTGATGCGCATCAGGTCGGTGGCGTCGAGCGGTCGAGCGGCCTGCGCCTGCACGCCCTGGGCGGTGAGCAGCAGGAGCGCTGCGGATGTGGTGACGCGGGGAAGACGGAACGAGGGCATCATCGGTGGCAACCATCAGCGGGGGGAGGTTCGACCAGCAGCGTCTACATCGCTACGCCGTGGCACACCACAATGCTGCGCCCGCTCGCCTGAAATCGCCAGAATCGGTGAGGCCGCCGCGCCCCGTGGCCAGCGGCCTCACCACCCTCACTGTTCACATCACCTTGTTGATCGCGGCCATCACCGCCTCCATCCCCGGATCGCGCCCCTTCGCATAGGTCTCGAACGTCCACGGCGCCGGCAGCTCCGGCACGAGGCTCGGCACCGCGATCGGATTGCTCACCACGTTCCCGTGGCAATCGGTGTAGCCCTTGCACCCGGTCTGGTAGTCGTGCCGCTGCGTCGCGAGCCCGATCATCGCGCCCGAGTTGGGCAGCGTCGTGCCGCGCCCCTCCGCCCAGAACATCATCCGGTCGCCGACTTCCTCGCCGACGATGGTGACGCGATCGGGTGCGGCCTGCTTGAGGTACCCGACGCTCGAGATCGCCGCCGAGAAGGTCCACGGGCTCGTGAGCACGAACACGCGGCCGCTCACGAGCTTGGGCAGCGCCTTCATGAAGTCGCGCGCCTTGGTGAGGTCGCCACCGCCATTCTGCCGCATGTCGAGCACCACGTTCACCGGATGCGCCGCATTGATCGCGTCGGTCATCGCAGCGAGCGCATCCTTGAGGTTCTCCGTCGGCGAATCGGTCGTCATGCGCAACTGCAGCACCATGCCCGACACGTCAGGTGCCGCACGCCAACGGAACGCACGCGTTGGCTCCTGCAGTGCCCACGGTTCGCCGCCCGCGGCGAGCAACGTGCGCCAGGCATCGCCCTCGGCAACGAGCGGCGTCGGCGACAACCAACGGCTCGTGGGCGCGGTGGGACTGTCGGCGCGACCGCGCTCACCGGCGAGGCGCACCTCGATACGGCGCCCATCCATCGTCTCGAAGGCATACAGCGCCTCCGCCGGCGACGCGGACAGTCCGAGATCATGCAACAGCTCGGGGCTCTCGAGCACGACGTTCGCGAACCGGTCACGCCACGCCGCCGTACCTCCGGTGATCGATCGCGCGGCCGTACGCAGCGTATCGAGCGCATGACCGTCGATCGCCACGAGTCGGGCGCCGAGCAGGTTGGCCTGCGGCGCCAGCGTCCGCAACACGCGGAACTCCGTGCCGAACGGCGTGAAACGCACGCCGACGCGGTTGTGCCGCGCGGCGAGGCCACCGGCGGTCATGTGCGTGTGTCCGTTGTCGGCCAGCGCGGCGATCTGCGCGAGCACCACGTCCATGTGCGTGGGCGAGAGCTCGGGTGACGCATCGAGTGCGGCGAGGCGACGTTCGCCTTCGGCGCGCGCTTCAGGCGAGAACGACTTGTCGCGCGCGAAGAACTCGCTGCGGAAGGCCGCGACATCGGCGCGCAACTGCGCGGACGTGAGTGCAGATGATGGGCCCCCGGACGTCGCCGCGTCGGCGTGCTGCGCACGAAGGGGGGCAGCAGAGAGGCACGCGAGCGCGAGCGACGTGAACTGGAACGATCGCAGACGGAGCGTAGGCATGCGGACAATCCTCGACATGGGGGCGTTCGGTGGGACACCGGTGCGCAACGGAGGGTTTGGCTGCCTTGTCCCTACCCCCCCAGCCCCCTACCTTTCGCCCTCTCGATACGCGTCACGCGCGAGTAGCTCAGCTGGATAGAGCGTCGGCCTCCGGAGCCGAAGGTCGTGGGTTCGAATCCCGCCTCGCGCATGCGTCCCCCCTTGGCTTCACCCACGGGACGCCGTCCTTCCGCTCGACGACCCCGGGACCCGCTGCTCGCATGGCGACCGTCCCTCCCCTTCCCGCACTCCCGCGCTCGGACTCGCCCTCAGGCGACCCTCCCTTCGGCGCCACCGCATGACCGTCGACCTCGCCGATATCAAGCAGCTCTCCATGGCCGACCTTGTCGCGCTGGCCGAGTCCCTCGCCATCGACAACGCGGCCACCCGCACGCAGGCCGAGCTCATCGTGCAGGTCATGCGCGCCCTGCCCCACCGCGAGGACACCATCGTCTCGGGCAGCGGCACGCTCGAAGTCGTCAAGGAAGGGTTCGGCATGCTGCGCTCGCCCGATCGCAGCTACCTCGCGGCCGAGGACGACCTCTACGTCCCGCCGCACATCATCAAGCGGCTCAAGCTCCAGACGGGCGATCACGTGCGCGGACCGCTCCGCCCGCCCAAACCGTGGGACAAGTTCGTCGCGATCGCCGACGCCGAGCTCGTCAACGGCCTGCCGCCGGAACAAGCCGCTGATCGCGTCACCTTCGACAGCCTGCATCCGGTCTATCCGAACCGGCGCGTCCGCCTTGAGACGCCGATCAACCCCGACCTCTCCATGCGCGTCATGGACCTGGTCACCCCGCTCGGCTTCGGACAGCGTGGCCTCATCGTCGCCCCGCCGCGCGCCGGCAAGACGATCCTCCTGCAGAAGATGGCCAACGCCATCCGCACCAACTATCCGGACGCCGCGCTCATCCTCCTCCTCATCGACGAGCGCCCGGAGGAAGTCACCGACTTCCGCGCCACCGTGCCGGGCGCCGAGATCGTCGCGTCGAACTTCGACGAAGCGCCCACGCGCCACGTGCAGGTGGCAGAGATGGTGAGCGAGAAGGCGCGCCGCCTCGTCGAAAGCGGCAAGGACGTCATCATCCTGCTCGACTCGATCACGCGACTCGCGCGCGCCCACAACGCGGTCACGCGCGACTCGGGGCGCCTCATGTCGGGCGGGTTCGAGGCCACGGCCATGGAGAAGCCCAAGCGCTTCTTCGGCTCCGCCCGCAACTGCGAGGGCGGCGGCTCGCTCACCATCATCGCCACCGCGCTCGTCGAAACAGGCTCGCGCATGGACGAGGTGATCTTCGAGGAGTTCAAGGGCACCGGCAACATGGAGCTCGTGCTCGACCGCAAGATCGCCGAGCGCCGCATCTTCCCCGCCATCCAGATCGGCAAGTCGGGCACCCGGCGCGAGGATCTCCTCTTCGACCAGATCGAAGCCAATCGCGTCTTCCTGCTGCGCCACTTCCTCGGCGGCATGGACGAGTTCGACGCCATCGAGTTCCTGCTGCGACGCGTCGAGCACACCAAGAACAACCAGGACTTCTTCCGCTCGATGGCGGAAGGGTGAGCGCCATTCCGGGTCGGCTGCTGGCCGTGGACTGGGGCGACAAGCGCATCGGCCTCGCCATCACCGATGAGCTGCGCCTCATCGCGTCGCCGGTGGGCGTCATCACGCGGCGCGCGGGCAAGCGGCCACCGATCGCGGAACTGCTCAGGCGCGCGTCGGAGCTGGAGGCCGTGGCCCTGGTCATGGGGCTGCCACTCGATGGCAACGGCGACGAGACGGAGCGGTGCGCCGAAGTGCGCATCGTCGCGGGTGAGGTCACGAAACGCAGCGGCATGCCCGTGCGTCTCGTGGACGAGCGCTTCACCACGGCGGCCGCGCATCGCGCCATCCGCGAGATGGGCGGCTCCACCGAGGGACGGAAGGGCGACGTCGATGCCCTCGCCGCCACGGTGCTTCTGCAGCACGCGATGGCCCTCCAACCGGAGTAACCGGATGCGGCGCGTCGGACCTCGGCTCGTGCTGGTGCTGATGCTCGTGACGGCGTGCGGCGACGCGATGGACCGCGCCCCGCGCCGCATCGTCATCCCGCCCGGCGCGTCGTTCCGCGCGGCCACCGATTCGATGGCGAGTGCCGGCGTCGTGAGCTTCCCCGCCGCGTTTCGCTTGTACGCGCGCTGGGTCGCCAAGCGTGACCGCGCCATCCGCGCGGGCACCTACATGCTCGCCCCCGGCGCCACGTGGAACGAGATCATCGACGACCTCGTCAAGGGCAAGGGCCTCGTGCACACCGTCACCGTGCGCGAGGGGCTGCCGCTCTTCGAAGCCATTCCGATCATGGCGCGCGAGCTGCACGTGAGCGCCGATTCCCTGCGCGAAGCCGTGGAGGACACCGCGCTGCGCCGCCGGCTCGACGTGCCCACCGCCACGATCGAGGGCTATCTCTTCCCCGACACGTACACCTATCCCGATGGCACCGACGCGTTCACGATCGTGGCCGACATGGTGCGCGCGTTCGAGAAACAGTGGACCCCCGCACTCGATTCCGCGGCCGATGCGATCCACTGGTCACGCCACGACATCGTGACGCTCGCGTCGATCATCGAGAAGGAAGCGGTCAAGGACGAAGAGCGCCCCATCATCAGCGCGGTGTATCACAACCGGCTCCGCAAGGGGATGCTGTTGCAGGCGGATCCGACCGTCACCTACGCACTCGGCAAGAAGCCCGGGCGCGTCCTGTTCAAGGATCTGCGCGTGAAGTCGCCGTACAACACGTACCGCGTGAAGGGACTGCCGCCTGGTCCGATCGCGGCGCCCGGTGCGAAGAGCCTCGACGCCGCCGTCCATCCGGCCAAGGTGCCGTACCTCTACTTCGTGGCGGGACAGGACGGCCGCCACGAGTTCCGCACCACCTTCGCCGAACACGCCAAGGCGGTGAAGGCCATGCACACGCTGCGCGACGAGGCGGCCGCGAAGAAGGCGCGCGCGAAGGCCGACTCGTCGAGCGCGCCCACGCCGCCACCGGCGTGAGCGACGTGCACGCCGCTCAGTCGTTGCCCAGGTCCGGTCGCAACGCGCGCGCGCCGCGCAGGTACACGTGGTGCACATCCTTCCGCGGCACCGGCAGCTCGGCGTACAGCAGCACGCGGATGCAGCGCGGCAGCGCACCGTCGACGTCGAGCTCCTGCGTGCAGATCATCGGCACGTCGTCCCAGCCGATCGCGCGCGCCGCTTCAGCGGGAAAAGCCGAGCGCAGGTCGGTGGTGCAGGTGAAGGTCGCGCTCACGAGCGCGCCGTCCATGAGGTGGTTGTCGGCGAGCATCGCGCGCAGCAGCTCGGTCGTGGCGCCGGCGATCATGGCCGGCGTGTCGGCGTCCACCTGCGTCGCGCCGCGGATTGCCCGGATGGACGGCATCGTGCTGGCCTCGTGACGGACATGGACGTGCACGCGTTGCG
>JANYHJ010000154.1 GCA_025359135.1 Gemmatimonadota bacterium
TTGCCCTGCATGCGGTTCTTGTGCGCCGTCCCATCCGCGAAATGCAGGAACGAGGTCTCGCCGAGCCGCGCTGCCTCGAGACGCCAGAAGTCCTGCAGGCGCAGGCCCACGTGATAGCCCACCGGCCAATCGGGGTAGACACCCTCGACGGGGATGTTGCGCGGTCGTCCCTGCGAATGGCACTGGATGCAGCTGTCGTTCGCGCCGACCGCGTCCAGGTGCGCCGGATTCAGGATGTTGGTGCGCAGCGGCTGCGCGACGTGCTCGCTCCCCGGGCCATGGCAGCGTTCGCACCCGACGTTCCACTCGGTCAGTGTGCGCGTGCGCACGTTGTAGTTCACGGAGTGGCAGCCGTCGCACGTCGGACCCGTGGGCCGATGCATGTTGTCCGCCGGATAGTAGGCGCCCCACCAGTCCGCCGACTTGCCCACGTTGTACGGGCGCCACGTCCGATTGCCGACGTCCCATTGCGCGCCGAGGGGATAGTAGTCGTCGCCCACCTTGGTGAAATACCGCTGCTTCCAGATGCTGCCGTACACCAGCGCGACCTGCGCCTTGGTGAAGGGCGCCACCCGGTTGGTCGCGAGGTCGGGAATAATGGCGTCGGGATGCTCGCGCGGATCCCGCACCACGTTGGCCATCGGCGTCTTCTGCCACCGCGCGAAGATCGACTCGTGGCACTTGGCGCACGCGCGCGACCCGGTGTAGGTCGATGTCGAGACGGCCGACATCACGCGCGCACGCTCTGTCGCAGGCAGCGGAGAAAGGTTCCTCACGTAGTGCACGAGCCTCCAACTCTCCGCGTCGAGCGTCCCACCCGGCGGGTCGAACGCCGGCATGCCCGTGTGCTGCACCCCTTCGACGATGATGTAGTGCAGCTCACCATCGGTCAGCGACTGCGTCTCGGGTGAACGCAGGTCCGTCGCGCGCGGATAGAGCTGGCGTCCGGCGATGCCCTCGCCGTCGCCCTTGTCGCCGTGGCAACTCGAGCACCTCGCGAGAAACACATCCCGCGCGTCCGCGAGCAACTCTGGCGTGCGCTTGAGCGGATTCGACGCCCGGTGCGCCGCACGCGGAATGGCGAGGTTGCGAACGAGTCGCGCACCGCCCTTCTCGATGGCGCTGGGGACTTGGCGGGCAGAGAAGCCGCGCAACACGAGGCTGCCGAGGACAAGCACTCCAACGCCGGCGACGACCGCGCCGATACGCAGCGCGTTGCGAACTGCGCTCATCCCGCTCTCTCCGCCCACGCCGGTGTCACCAAGGTTCGGTCCTCGGGCAAGCTATCGTGCCCTCGCCGCGGCGGTCGCGGGATCTGCTTTCCCTGTCAGCCACCGGTCAAGAGTACCGGAAGCACCCTGCACAAAGGTCGCCACGCGGCTCGACGCGCGGAAGCGTCGCTCGTGCGGCGCTGCAGCCGCCATGCTTGCTGCCCGTGCGCCACCGTGCGAGCTTCTCGCATCCGCCGTCCCCAGACCTCGCAGCCACCGTAGCCACCGTAGCCATGCGACCGACCCGTCTTGCCGCACTCGCCGCCTTCGCACTCGTCGCCGCCGCCACGCCGGGCCGCGCGCAGCAGCTCATCTCGCAGAAGGCCCTCATCGCCATCGTCGAGAACCACAAGGGCGCTGTCCTCCGCTACATCGACGCTGCCCCCGATTCGATGCTCGGCTACCGCCCCACCAAGGGCGTGCGTACCTACGCCGAGCAGATCGAGCACGCCGCGTTCTCCGACGCCCTCATCGCCCACCTCGCCATCACCGGCTCCACCAAAGGTATTCCCAAGATGGGCGACTCGGCCGTCTACCTGCACAACAAGGCCGCGCTCAAGACCATGGCCGCTGCCGCGATGGATCACACCATCCAGATGCTCAAGGGCGTCAGCGACGCCGCGATGAACGAGCAGATCGTGCAGTTCGGCAACAAGGTCTCGCGGGCCCGCGCGTTGATGGAGCTGCTCGACCACTTTCCGTGGACGCTCGGCCAGGTCGTGCCGTACCTCCGCCTCAACGGCGTGACCCCGCCCGAATACTCGCCGTTCTGATGTCACGACGCCGTGCTGCCCTGCTCGGCGCGCTCGCCTTCCTCGCGGCGTGCGGCCCTCCACCGGCCGTCGACCCCGATATCGAGCGCGCCATCGCTGGCATCAAGGCCTTCGACAACCACGCCCACCCCGTGCGACCCACGGCGCCGGGTGAAAAGGCCGACGACGAGTTCGATGCGCTTCCGGTCGACAACCTCGAGCCGCAGTCCGATCCCGTCCGGCAGCGCGGAACGTCGCCCATCGTCATCGCCGCGCACAAGCAGCTCTTCGGCTCGGGCGATCGCGCTGCGATGCTCAAGGCCCATCCCACCGACTACGCCGCGTGGGCGCTCGACCAGATGGGCATCGAAACCATGGTCGCGAACCGTGTCGCCATGGGACCCGGACTCCCGGAGTCGCGCTTTCTCTGGGTGCCGTTCGCCGACGCACTCATGTATCCGCTCGGCACCGCGCAGCTCATCCGCAATCCCGACCAGAAAGCGCTCTTCCCGCTCGAGGACAAGCTGCTCCGGCGCTACTACGCCGAGAGCGGCCTGAGCGCCAAGCCCGCCACGCTCGGCGAGTATCTCACCAAGGTCGTCACCGCCACGCTCGAGCGACACAAGCAGGGCGGTGCGCGCGCCGAGAAGTACGAGATGGCCTACCTGCGCTCCCTCGCCGTCGGCAACCCGACGCGCGCCGAGGCTGAGCGCGCGTACAACGGCAACGGCGACTACACCGCGTTGCAGGACTACATCTTCCGCTACATCGCCACCGAGTGCGGGCGGTTGGGCATGGGTGTGCACCTGCATGTGGCGCACGGCGGCGGTGGGTACTTCAACACGACGTGGGCCAACCCGCTGCTACTCGAGCCGCTCCTCAACGATCCCACGCTCCGCAAGACCACCTTCGTGCTCATTCATGGTGGCTGGCCGTGGACGCGCGAGATCACGCCGCTCCTCACGAAGCCCAACGCGTACGTGGACTACTCGGAGCAGCTCTCGTTCGACACGCCGCACAACGTGGCCGAGGCGCTGCGCGGCTGGCTCGCCTACGTGCCGGAGAAGGTGCTCTTCGCCACCGACGCGTATCCGTTCTCCCCCGAACTCGGCTGGGAGGAAGCGGGACTCGTCGCGGCCAACGCGTCGCGCGAGGCGCTGGGGCGCGCGCTCACGGCGATGATGCGCGACGGCGAGATCACGCGTGAGCGGGCAGTGGAGTTGGCGAACATGGTGATGCGGGACAACGCGCGAAAGCTCTACGGCATCAAGTAGCGCGCCGCCGCGCCCTACTCCCCGCCCTTCGCCCCCGGCGCGGGCGTCGTCGTCTGCGGCCGCTCGCCGTTCGCGTCGTCCTGCTGCTCCCGCGCCTTCGGGCGGAACTGCGGGGCGCGGCCGAAGCTGCGCGAGACACTGACAAACACGCCGCGCACGCCGAAGTAGCGCTGGCCGCTCTCCGAGATCTGCGGCGTGTTGGCGTGGTACCCGAAGTAGGTGAGGCCGAACGGATCGCTCGCGCGGAGGGTGATGCTCCCTTGGTCACCCCAGATCTTGTAGCGGGCCGAGAGGTTCATCCAGATGAAGGCGTCGTTCGAGCCGCCCTCGCGGACCTGCGGCGCGCGGTACGATGACCACGACTGAATGTCGAACGTGTTCGAGAACTTCCACGTGAGGCCGGTGCGGACTGACCAGACCTTGGCCGTCGTCGAGAGATTGCCGGGCAGGTTGGACGCATCGCTCGCATAGTGGAACGCGCTGCCACCGGCGTTGAGCGTGAGCGGTCCAGCTCGGACGGAAAAGTTCAGGTCGGCGCCGTACGTCGTCGTGCCGGCGAGGTTGTCGAACGTGTTGACCACGGTCCCCGTCGAGTCGATCGTCTGGATGTTGCGCACCGACTGGATCGACTTGCGCAGGAACGGCGTGATCTGGATGGACCCCCACGGCAGCGATTCCTGCCAGCCGATCTCGTATGAATCGGTGTACTCGGGCCGCAATGCCGGGTTGCCCGAGAAGACGCTACGCGCATCCTGGCGCACGACGCTCGGATTGAGCATGAAGGCGTCGGGGCGCGAGATGCGCCGCGCGTAGCTGAGCTTGAACTGCCGCGTCGCGGTCGCATTCCAGCGGACGATCGCGCTCGGGAACGCGCTCGCGTAGCTGATGTCGTACGCCTTGCCGCTCGACGGCACGACGAGGTGGTTGTCGGCCTGCTCGAGGCGGAGACCCGTCTGCAACTCGAACACGCCGAGGGGCTGCGACCAGACGGCATACGTCGAGATGATCCGCTCCTGATAGGCGGACGCCGTGATCCGCGTCGTGTCCGGCGCGAGCGGCATCCCGATCGCGCTCGCCACATTCGGGGTGAAGTTGTTATCCGAATTGCGGCCGAGCGCCTTGGCGCCCAGCTCGAGCTTGCCGCGCGACGCGAACGGGTGCGTGTAGTCGCCCTGCAGCACCAGCGTCGTCTGGCGGCCCAGCGCCTGGTCGTGTTCGACCGGGATGAGCGACGACACCGTCGGGTCCGTCAGCAGGATCAGGTTCTGGAGGTCCGACGCGTTCGTGTTGTCGTTGTGCGCCGCGCGCAGTTCCGTCGACCAGGTCGTCGCCTTGGGATCGCCGGTGCGGCGGTACGCGAAGGTGTAGTCCTGCGAGAGGTTGTGCGACAACCCGAGCAGCGTCTCGTCGACGAGGCCGGTCGCCGTGCCGGTGTTGTCGGCGTTCGCGAGTGTGAGCCCGTTCTCGTTGCGGTTCATGCCGATGAAGGCCATGCCGTCGAAGGTGAGCGCGTCCTTCTTCGTCAGCCGGTACTCGCCGCGCGCGGTCACGCCGCCGTTGCGGCCTCGGCTCGCGCCGTCGCCATTCGTGATCGAGGTTGCGGGCGACGTCGTGTAGTGGTTGTTGCGGTCCGTCGTCGACATGAGCCCGCGCTCATCGATCGATCCGTTCGCGGAGACGAAGAACGTCCACGGGCCCGTCTGCGACGCGACGTTGCCAGAGAGCTGTGCGCTGCCCGTCGTGCCGACGGAGCTGTTGACGCCGCCCGAGAGTCCGATGTCCGCTTCCTGATCGAGCACGATGTTGATGAGCCCGGCCGACCCGTCGGGATCGTTCTTCGCCGACGGGTTGGTCGCGACCTCGACGTGCTTGATGCTGCCCGCCGGCAGCTGGGCGAGGAAGTTCGCGAGCTGGTCGCCCTTGAGCGGTGTCGCGCGGCCGTTGATCTGCACGACGACGTTCGTGTTGCCACGCAGCGAGACGTTGTTGTTCGCATCGAGCTCGACGGAGGGCACGTTGCGCAGCACGTCGACGGCGGTGCCGCCCGCGGCCGACGTCATGTTCTTCGCGCTGTACGTGTTGCGGTCTGGCGCGAGCGCCACCTCGGCGCGTTCAGCCACCACGCGCGCGCCCTCGAGCTGCACCACGACCTCCGCCATCGGCAAGTCGCCCAGCTCCACCAGCGGGCGCTCGGCCGAGACGTCGATCGCGAGCTTGGTGAGCGGGGCGTAGCCGAGCGCACGTGCCACGATCGCGTAACGACCAGCGGCGAGGCCGGTGACCTCGAACCGGCCGTCCTCGCGGAGCGGGACGCGCGCGATGACGGCCGTGTCGGCGCCGCGACGCACCGCGACGTTACCCGTGGCGACGGGGCGGGCAACACCCGCCGCTCCGCCCGCCACCACCATGCGGCCACGGATCTCGCCGGGGCCACCGCGCTGCGCCAGCAGGGCCGGCGCGCACAGCGTAAGGAGCAGCATCACACGCAGGGCGCGACGGAGGTTGATGCGATGGATCATGGACGGGACGGGCTCGGCAGGGGGGCTCGGCGGCGCACCAGCAGCCCCGGAGGTGTCGAAAGGAGGAACGCCACGTTCATCTCGCGCGCTGGACAGTCAGACAGCGCGAATGGCGAATGTGTTTCTTCCGTCTGTAAAACGGGCGAGAGGGGGTGAGCGTTGGCGCGAGGATCGTGTCGTAGTTGAACCTCGGACCTCACGCTTATCAGGCCCACGTAACGCATTGGTTTTCTGGCGCTTCCACGCACACGTGCCCGCGCACTGCGAACAGCCTGCTCAGCTCTGGTGCCCTCGACGAACGTCACGCTCACGCCGGATGCGTATCCTGCACGCGCAAACGGACACCACGGACACCGCGCTTACCCCTACTTCGGCGTCTGCCCCGCCAACTTCGCCTGCACTTCGGCCCCCCAGTTCGTGACCAGCACCAGCTTGTCCATCGGCGGCGGACCTGCTGCCCCTGTAGGCCAAATCGGTCGCATGAAGGCGAACCGCTGGTCACCCGGCGCCACGTCGTATGAGCGCGCACCCTCACGGGGGATCGAGTAGAGCTCGCGCCCCTCGAACAGCACGCGCTGCGCACCCAGCGCGAACGTCGCCGCCGGCACCACCGCGGCAGCTACCAGCGCTCCGCGGCCATTCCGGAAGAACAGCTCGCGCCCGCTATGTGCCCAGCGCGGCTCCGTGCCGCCGGCCTGCGAGACCTGCACCCTCTGCGCGTTCACGTTCGGGAAGGGGCGCACATACACCTCGAAGCGCCCCGACTCGTTCGAGGCGTAGGCCAGCCAGCGGCCATCCGGCGAGAGCGCGGGAAACACTTCGTCGAACGCCGAATCCGCGGCCAACGGCACGGTGATCGTATCTCCACGACGCCCGAGCAAAATGCTGCGCCGGCCGCCAACTGATTTCACCACAAGGATGAACTGTGCGGAGTCGCGCGTCGGTACGACCTCGTAGATCTCGCGGCCGTGCACGGGAGGCAAGAGCGTATCCAGCGTCCCTGTTCCGTCGGCCCGCCGTCGAACGAGCGGTGTCCCCCGTTCGTTGACGTTCACGCCGGTCCCGAGCGCGTAGACCACCGCCTGCCCGTCCGCCGTCCACACCGGGCTCCACTGATCGGCCGTGAAGGTGAGGGGCGTGAGCGTAAAGGGCGCGCGGTCCAGCTGCTTGACCAGGATGTCGCCGCTGTCCTCCTTGCGCCACGCATTCAGCGCCAAGCGGCGTCCGTCAGGCGACAACGCAAAGCCACCATCGAAGGTGCAACACCCACCGTGGAGGCGAACCGTCCATCCGGAGTCGATCGGCGTCGTCACGCCCGTGCGCGTGACCCACATGGGCTGGTAGCGCTCGACCTTGGTCGCGGCGCTGCCGGCGATGACGTAGAGCAGGGTGCCGTTGGCGGCGACGACCATGTCGGCGGTGCCGACGGACATGCGCACGCTGTCGAGCACGGGTATCGGCGGTTGCTTGAACCGCAGCGCGCTGAGGTCGAACGGCGCGGCCAGCACGCTCCCGTCTTTGCGGACGAACGCCACGGCGCCACCCGGCAACGGCCAGCCGGCGACGACATCGGGCGCCACGACCGAGGCCGTGTTCGATCGCAGATCGAGGATGCGGAGTTCCAACGTCTTGCAGCCGAAGTTGCAAGAGGTGAACAAGGCTGCCCCGCCACCTGGCAGTCCGGCGACCCTGTCGATGGCCCGACTCGACGAATCCTCCGGCTCCACGTTCACCAGCACGCGTCGCGCGTCGGCAGCGCTGAGCCCCTTCACCAGCTGACGCGCCGGCCCCCCATCCTTCGACACGGCGCGTACGCCGAACTGCGCGTCCACGAACAGGATGGTGCCATCCTCCAGCCACGCGAGGCTGGCGATCAAGCGACTGGCCGAGTCCGCAACGACCACCGACACCCCGCCAGAGCGCGGCACCTTCTTCACCTGGCCATCGCCCGTGATGAAGACCAACCACTCGCCGTCGGGCGAGAAGCTCGGCGCGCCAACTTCGCCTTCGGTGCCGGTCAGCACGACGGCGTCGAGGCGGTCGCGCTGCTTGGCCATGAGGTGCCAGCCTGCGGCGGTGCTGTCAAGGAACACGATCGTGCCACCGTCCGGTGAGATCGCCACGCCGCGGCCAACCCGCGCTTGCGCGATCTGCGGCGTGTCCCAGAGCACCGTGCGGCTGCGCGAGACGGCGGGCGGAATCGCCGGCCTGAGCCATCCCCAGAGCGCCGCCACGATGGCCACGGCAGCCAGAGCGGAGATGGAGGCGAACGACCGCATGGGCACACCGCGGCGGCCCGGCGACCAGAGCCCTGCCGTTGCCCCCACGAACGCCGCGTTCGTGTACGCCGGATTCGCCAGCGCCTCGCTGAACGCCTTCGCACTCTCGAACCGGTCGGCCGGCACCTTCTCCAGCGCCTTCGCCAGCGCCCCCGCCACGTGCGGCGGCACGGATTTCCGCAGCGCCGTCACCGGCTGCACCGGCTCGGCGATGATCTTCATGATGATCGCCTGCGCCGACCCCCCGCTGTGCGGCGGTTCGCCGGCCAGCATCTCGTACAGCACGCTCGCCAGCGAGTACACGTCCGAGCGCGGCGTGATCTCCTTCTCCGCCGTCGCCTGCTCCGGGCTCATGTAGTGCGGCGTGCCGAGACTGAGTCCCGTCTCGGTCATCCGCCCGCCCGCGGCCGCGCTCACCGCCAGCGCAATGCCGAAGTCCGCCACGAGGGCGTGTCCACCGTGCAACAGGATGTTCTCCGGCTTCACGTCTCGATGCACGATGCCATGCTCATGCGCGTATTGCAGCGCGTCGAGCACCTCGCGCGCGAGCCGGACCGCCTCGTCCACGCCGAGCTGCGTCTCGCGGCTCAGCTTGTCGCGCAGCGTCTCGCCCTCGATGTAGGGCATGACGTAGTACAGGAAGCCGTCGGCCGAGCCCGAGTCGAACAGCGGCAGGATGTGCGGGTGCTGCATGGCCGCGGTGGTCTTGATCTCGACCACAAAGCGCTCGGCGCCGAGCACGGCGGCCAGTTCGGGTTTCAGGACCTTGATGGCGACCTTGCGATCGTGCTTCAGATCCTGGGCCAGGTACACGGTGGCCATCCCGCCCTGGCCCAGCTCGCGCTCCAGGCGGTAGGTGTTCCCGAGGGCCGCGACAAGGCGGTCGGGTGGTGGTGTCATGGCGGCTCGCGGCCTGGGCTGGGTGTCAGAGGGTCCGTCGGTCTGATTCCAAGATAGAGGCCCGCCGCATCACGGTGTAGTTCCCAAACATGCGGTTCGAGGCAGTAGCACGACGCCCAGTCAGGGTTGTCCGCGAATCCGTCGTGATCGAACAATTGGAGCCAGTCTTCTACTCGGTCGCTCGTGGCCGGATGCACCGTGATGGCGGCGATCTCCGGTAGACGCGTGGTGTCCCCGGTAAGGCGTTCAGTCGCCTCCGCGTAGTTGCGCGCGTAGTTGCGGAGGGCCGCTTCGGGATACGCCCAAGGGTGGGCCGCCCGTCCGTGGGCGACAAAGGCATCGGCGGCGGCATCGGCATCGCCCGCCTCGATCAGGGACGCACACCCGAAACATTTCACTTGCATGCAATGCTCCGTCGCGTGGCGCTCAGCGGGCGGCGCGATCGCGCCCGGTCGAGTCAGTCGGGGTCGCCGAAGGCCGGAGGAAGTTGATCAGAATCGGATGCACCACCGGGGCCTGCTCCATGTGCGGCAGGTGCCCCGCGTGCTCGATCGGCTCGAACTGGATCTGCGGAATTGCCTTCCGCACCATGGCCGAGAGTTCGAACGGCACCGTCTGGTCGCTCCTGATTTGGGGCAAGGAGGACCAGACGGTGCCCCGCGCGCCAACCCGCGCATACAGCGTATCCAGCGAGAGGTGCTCCTGCGCCAACTGCGTCGACCGGAGCGCTCGGCCAAACCCCTTGAACTGCATCTGGGTCCGGTACTGGTCCGGCCAGGTCGGCCACCGGGCCGGCTCCACGAAGTCGGACAGCTGGCCCGCCGCCATGCCGGGAAGCGCCAGCGTCTCCCACAGCACCAGCCCCAGACCCGGCATCTTGAAGAACCAGGGCAGCCCGCCTTCCGACGACCCGGCGGCCGGATCGACCATCACCATCGACCGGGTTCGCTCGGGGTGGCGCCCCGCAAACGCCCCGACCACAATCCCGCCCATCGAGAGGCCCACGATGTCGACCGGATCTTTCCAGCCGAGCGAGTCGAGCAGACCGAGCAGCTGGCGGTCGAGCAGGTCCACGTCGTAGCTCACGTCGGGCCGGTCGGAGTAGCCCCGCCCGAAGTGATCGTACCGCGCCACCCGGAAGCCGGCCGAGGTCAGCGCGGCGAAGGTGGAATCCCAGATGTAGTACGGCGTCGAGAACCCGTGGATCAGCACCACTCGCTGGCCCGAGTCCGGACCGCCTACCTCGTAGTGGGTGACACCGTCCGCGAGTCGGACGAACTGGCCGGAGGCACTCTTGCGGGCGGCATCGTCGAGGGCCAGGCGCTCCGGATTCCGGACGGAGTGCGCCACAGCCAAACCGGCGCAGGCGAGGGCGAGGACCACAAGGATGGCTTTCAGCATGGCGGGTGCACCGTTTTGGGGGGGCAACAGACTACAGTCAAGTTACTCGCGTCTGGCTCTGAGGGCTCTCGCGGCCGCTGCCGCGATGGTCGCCGGCGCCGTCGGCCGCGCAGCATTTGGGGCACCCAAACACAAGTTTAGTTGCATTTGGAGTAACGGGTCAGGAGCGCGCTGGT
>JANYHJ010000167.1 GCA_025359135.1 Gemmatimonadota bacterium
CGCACGTGGCCATAACGGGCCGCATCAAGCAGTCCGTCTCGCGCTGGTGCTACGAGCAGATTCCGCTCGTGGAGTTCTGCCGCGCGAGCAAGGCGATGGGGCTCGTCGCCATCGACCTGCTGCAGCCCGCCGATTGGGACGTGGTGAATCGCGAGGGACTCGTCTGCTCGATGGGATACCCCACCGAGCGGCGCGACTTCCTGCGCACCGGCTTCACCAACGCGGCGAACCACGCGATGCTGCTGCGTGAGCTCGAGGCCACGCTGCCGGTCGCGAAGGCCAAGGGCGTGCCAAATGTCATCGCAATGTTCGGCAACCGCGACGGCCGCTCCGACCGCGAAGCGATCGCCAACGCCATTGCCGGACTCAAGCGCATCGCGCCGCTGGCGGAGGAGTCGGCGGTCACCGTCTGCGTCGAGCTGCTCAACTCGAAGGTCGACCACAAGGATTATCACGGCGACCGCACCTGGTTCGGCGTCGAAGTCATGAAGGGCGTCGGTTCGCCGCGCGTCAAGCTGCTCTACGACATCTACCACATGCAGATCATGGAAGGCGACGTGATCCGCACCATCCGCGACAACGCGCCGTACCTCGGCCACTTCCACACGGGCGGCGTCCCGGGGCGCAACGAGCTCGACGACACGCAGGAGCTCAACTGGCGCACGGTCATGCGCGCCATCGCCGACACGGGTTACCAGGGCTACGTCGCCCACGAGTTCGTGCCCACGCGCGATCCGCTCACTTCGCTGCGCGAGGCGGTCCGGCTCTGCGACGTGTGAGGTGGATGGGGCGCTACGCGAGGCGGTCCGGCTCTGCGACGTGTGAGGTGAATGGGGCGCTATGCGTGCCCCAGCTCCGCCTCCAACCGTTCCACCAGCGTCCGCAGCACCTTCACGCGCGCGAACTTCTTGTCGTTGGCCTCGACCAGCACCCACGGCGCGACGGCCGTGCTCGTGCGCTCCACCATGTCGCACACCGCGTCGGCGTACGCGTCCCACTTCTTGCGGTTGCGCCAGTCCTCGTCGGTGATCTTGAACTGCTTGAAGGCGATCTCCTCGCGCGCCTTGAAGCGCTTGAGTTGCTCCTGCTTGCTGATCGCCAGCCAGAACTTGACGACGATCGTGCCATGACGCGTGAGCTCGAGCTCGAAGTCGTTGATCTCGCCGTAGGCACGGCGCCAGTCAGGCTCCTGCGCGAATCCCTCGACGCGCTCGACGAGCACGCGGCCATACCAGCTGCGATCGAAGATCGTCATGCGCGCGTGCCGCGGCAGTTGCCGCCAGAAGCGCCAGAGGTAGGGCTGCGCCTTCTCCTCGTCCGACGGCGCCGCGATCGACACCACGCGCAGCAGCCGCAGGTCGACGGCTGACGTGACGCGCCGGATCGTGCCTCCCTTGCCGGCCGCGTCGTTACCCTCGAAGACGATGACGAGCGCGCGGTCGCGGAACTTCGGGTGGCGCGTCAACCGCGCGAGCCGTGCCTGGTACGTGGCCAGCTGCTTGTCGTAGCGCGCGTCGCGCAGCGTCTGCGTGAGGTCGAGTTCCGTGAGCACCGTCTTGGAGTCGACAGGCGCGGGCCGCATCGACCTCCGTTGCACGGCCTTGTGCTCGACGTCGCGCCGCTCCGCCGGCGCTTCCGCTCGCGCCTTCATCGCGCTGAGCAGCGTCTCGGCCAGTACCAACTTGCGGTATTGCTCGTCTGAACCGTCGATGATCGTCCAGGGCGCGTCGCCGGTGCTCGTGCGCCGCAGCGCGCGCTCCGAGATCGCGCGGAACTCGTCGTAACGCTTGAAGCGGCGCCAGTCTTCCTTGGTCACGCGCCAGCTCGTGTCGGCATCCGACTCGAGCTCCGTGAGCCGCTTCTTCTGCACCTTCCGGCTCAGGTGGAACCAGGTCTTGACCAGCAGCACGTTCTCGGCGGCCAGCATCCGTTCGAAGCGCGTGATCTCCTCGAGGCTGCGCTCGAAGGCGGCGTCACGGCCTTTCGCCTTGCCGAGGACGCGGTCGACGATCGGTTGCGTGTACCAGTTGCCGAAGAAGATCGCGATGCGCCCCTTGGGCGGCAGGATGCGCCAGTAGCGCCACATGGGGGCGTGCTCGCGCTCCTCGTCGGTCGGGTCGTCGTAGGCGTTGACGGCCACGAAGCGCGCGTCGAGCCAACTCGTGAGCGCCGCCACCGACTCGCCCTTGCCGCCGGCCTCGACGCCGTTGACGAGCACGGCCACGGCCACGTCCTTCCGCCTCGCCAGCTCGATCTGCGCGCTCAGCAACCGCTCGCGGAGCTCGACCTCGCGCTTCGCGAACGTGGCCTTGTCGACCTTGTGCCCCAGCTCTGCGTCCTCGAACACGGGCTCCCTCCGGAGGTGCGCCTCACGCGGCTCTGGCGGCCCTCGCGCGCGGGCCGCATCTTCGGCCACGATTGTGGTGCGTGGCCCGGGAATTGTCCATTGCCGCCACCTGGACCCGACGGGGGAATCCCTCATGGAACGTCGCGACGCTCTCCGGCTGCTCGCTGTCACCGCCGTCACTCCGCGTTTCTTCGACTGGGACGCGGACGAGCTCGTGAGCGGCCTGCGCGATCACCTCGCACACCACCAGCGTCCGCTCCCCACGCAGCCGTCGGGCCCCTACCGGTTCCAGCTGCTGTCGACGCCGCAGCAGGCGCTCGTGGATGAACTGGCCGAGCTCATCATCCCGGCGACCGACACGCCGGGGGCGCGGCAGGCGCGCGTGGTGGAGTTCGTGGACGTGATCCTCGCCGAGTGGGCGACGGAGAACGATCGCACCCTGTTCCTGGATGGACTCGCGGACGTCGACGCGCGCGCGATGGCGATGGCGAATTCTGTGTTCGTGCGCGCGCCGATGCCTGTGCGCGTGGGCGTGTGCCGCACGCTGGACGACGCGCTCACGACCGCGCGCGCAGCGGGCAAGGCGTGGCGTGACGGCGGCCGGGTGGGCCCGCGTCCCGCTGATCATCGCGGCCTCTTCTGGCATCACATGCGGAGCCTGACGACGTCGGGCTACTTCACGTCGGAAGCCGGCTTCACGAAGGAGCGGAAGCAGGCCATCGTGCCCGGCATCTACACGCCCTGCATGCCCGTGGAGGCTCGCTGACATGGCCACGACGTATGACGCGATCGTGGTGGGCTCCGGAATCACCGGGGGGTGGGCCGCCAAGGAGCTGACCGAGAAGGGGCTCCGCACCCTCGTACTCGAGGCGGGCCGCGATATGGTACCAGAACGCGACTATACCGAGCACGTCGCGCCGTGGCAGCAGCACTTCCGCGGGCGCGGCGACCGCAAGGCGCTCGATCGCGACCAGCCGATCCAGAAGCTCTGCTACGCCTGCGACGAGATGGGCCACCAGTTCTTCGTGAATGACCACGAGAACCCGTACACCCAGGCGCCGGGCACCGACTTCACCTTCCTCCGCGGACGGCACGTCGGCGGCCGCTCGATCATGTGGGGCCGGCAGGTCTATCGCTGGAGCGACCTCGACTTCGAGGCGAACCTCAAGGACGGCCACGGCGTCGACTGGCCGATCCGCTACGCCGACATCGCGCCCTGGTATTCGTACGTCGAGAAGTACATCGGCGTCACCGGCATGAAGGAGGGACTCGCGCAGCTCCCCGACGGCGAGTTCCTGCCGCCGATGCCGTTCATGCCGCCCGAGCAGAAGATGCGCGACGTGCTGCATGCGAAGTACCCCGGCGAACGCACCCTCACGATCGGGCGCGCCGCGATCCTCACCCGGCCGCACAATGGCCGCGCCGCCTGCCACTACTGCGGGCCGTGCGAACGCGGCTGCATCACGCGCTCGTACTTCTCGTCACTCAACGTCACGCTGCCGGCGGCGAAGAAGACGGGCCGGCTCACGCTGCGCCCCGATGCCGTCGTCGAGTCGCTGCTCTGGGACGCGAAGCGCCGGCGCGTGCGCGGCGTGCGCGTCATCGACGCGACGACGATGCAGCCCGTCGAATACTCGGCCCGCCTCGTCTTCATGTGCGCGTCCACGCTCGAGAGCGCGCGCATCATGCTCAACTCGACGAGCGCCGACTGGCCCACCGGCATCGCCAATGCGAGCGGCGAACTGGGCTGCAACCTCATGGACCACACCATGGGGGGCCGCGCGAGTGGCACGATGGCCGGCTGGGAAGATTGCGCGCCCTTCGGCAACCGGCCGAACGGCATCTACATCCCGCGCTTCCGCAACGTGAAGACGGCGCACCCCGACTTCATCCGCGGCTATGGCATGCAGGGCGGAGCATCGCGCGGTCACGTGAGCGCCGACGAGACACCGGGCTTCGGCGCCGGTTACAAGAAAGCGCTGCGCGCGTACGGACCGTGGACCTTCGGCATCGGCGGCTGGGGCGAGTGCCTGCCCAATCACGACAATCGCATCACCATCGACCCCGACACGAAGGACAAGTGGGGCATTCCCGCGATGCGCATCAATTGCAAGTGGGGCGCGAACGACATCAAGCTCGTGAAGGACGCCGCAGCGAGTGGCGCGGAGATGCTCGAGGCCGCCGGCGCCACGGATATCCGCACGGAAGACACGCCGACGCAGATGGGCCTCTGCATCCACGAGATGGGCACCGCGCGCATGGGCCGCGATCCGAAGACGTCGGTGCTCAACGGCTGGAACCAGGCGCACGACGTGCCCAACCTCTTCGTCACTGACGGCGCCGCGATGGCCAGCTCCGCCTGCCAGAATCCGAGCATCACCTACATGGCGCTCACCGCTCGTGCGGTCGACCACGCCGTGAAGCTGTTCAACGGGAGGGAACTATGACACGCCCACTTGTCGCCCTGAGCGCAGCGAAGGGCCTGCTTGCCTCTGTCGCCCTGAGCGCAGCGAAGGGCCTGCTTGTCGCAGTCGCCCTGAGCGCAGCGAAGGGCCTGCTTGTCGCAGTTGCCGTCGCTGCAGCAAGCACACCACTCGCCGCCCAGCACCCCGCCGCCCTCGCCCGCATCGACTCCACGCTCGAGCGCGCCGTCGCCACCAACGAGATCGCGGGCGGCGTGCTGCTCGTCCTCAAGGAAGGCCGCCCCGTCTACGAACGCGCCGTCGGCATGGCCGATCGCGAGGCCAACCGTCGCATGACTCCCGACGCGATCTTCCGCATCGCGTCGCAGACCAAGGCGTTCACGAGCGTCGCCATCCTCATGCTCATCGAGGAAGGCAAGCTCACGCTCGGTACGCCGGTGTCGACGTTCATTCCGTCGTTCGCGAATTCCATGGTCGCCGTCAAGACCGACACCGGCCGCGCCATCGTGCCTGCGGCGCGCGCCATCACGATCGGCGACCTGCTCACGCACACGTCGGGTTACTCGTACGGGTCGGACTCGATCGTGGCGCCCCTCTACGCGGCCAAGGGACTGGGCCCCGTCGCCGGCTTCGGTGGCTGGTACACCGCCGACAAGTCGGAGCCCATCTGCACGTCGATGGAAATCGTGGGCACGCTCCCGGCCGTTGCGCAGCCGGGCCAGAGTTGGGTCTACGGCTACAACACCGACATCCTCGGCTGCGTCGTCGAGCGAGCGTCGGGGATGCCGCTCGACCGGTTCTTCGCGACACGCATCACCGGCCCGCTCAAGCTCAAGGACACGCGCTTCTACGTTGATCCCGCGCAGCGCACGCGCCTCACCGCCGTCTACATGAGCGACGCGGACAAGCATGCCGTGCGCGCGCCCGACGGTGCGCGCGGACAGGGCCACTACGTGGACGGCCCGCGCGTGAGCTTCGCCGGTGGCGCGGGACTCACGTCGACGGCGCGCGACTACGCGCGCTTCCTCGAGATGCTGCGCCGCGGCGGGTCGCTCGATGGCGTGCGCTACCTCAGTCCGCGCAGCGTCGCACTCATGCACACCAACCTCGTGGGCCAGCGCTATCGTGGCGATGGCAGCGGCGGATTCGGCGCCGGCTTCGAGACGGTCGAGCGACTCGACGGGTATCGCTCCGTCGGGTCGTACGGCTGGGGCGGCGCCTACGGCTCCAACTACTGGGTCGATCCGGCCAACGGGCTCGTCATCTGCTGGATGATGCAGCTGCTGCCGTCGCGGTCGGACATCGTGGGCAAGCTGCAGGCGGGGGTGGCGCAGGCGTTCGTGGAGCGCTGAGCCACCCGCGTTGGGTCACGCGCGGCTGCGCGTCCCCTTCACCGGTCCATCCAGCGGCGGCAGCTCGCCGTTCGCCGACACGCTGGTCAGCGAACCGGTGATCGCGTCACCCGCGACATGCAGCTCCCACGTGATCGTCATCTCGACCGTGGATTGCTCGCCGTTCATGCTGATGTTCACCTGCCGCTTCTGCACGAAGTGCGCGCCGTCCGCGGTCTTCACGCCGCGCAGCTGTGCCGGCGGCGCCACCGTGCCGTCAGGACGCGGCCCCGTCTCGAGTGTCGCGGTGAGCGAGTCGCCCTTGGCGGCGATGACCAGCGTCCCGGTGCCCATGACCGGCGTCAGGACATCGTTGGTCATGCGCTGGCCGCGCGCGTACTCGATCTTCCACGTGCCGACGGAACTGGCCTGGGCGTGAGCCGACGCGATCGGCGCGGCAAGCAGGAGGGCGGTGAGCGAGAGGGTGCGGAGCAGCTTCGCAGGCATCGGGAGAGCTCGTTGGGGTGGCGTGGTGCGTGGGGCGCGTCTCAATCTGTCACCTGGCGGAGCATCCGAGTTGCCCGTGTCCAGCACGGTGAAGCGAACGGCGAATAGGGCATCAGTCGCGCTCGCCGCATCTCGACCCCACCCCCCTCCGCTACTATAGTGTAGGCATGTCCCGCCCCCGCCTCGTCCTCTCGACGCCACGCCCGGCCCCGCCGGTCGGCCACGTCGCGCGGAACCCCGGGATGCCACTGGACCTGGACACGGTCCTCAACGTTCGCGTCAACCGATCCGCGGCCGAACGCCGAGCCAGCACCATCGGCACACGCCGCACCGTCAAGAAGCAGTGGCAGGCCGCGTGGCTCCTCCGCGCCATCAGTTGCATCGACCTCACCACGCTCTCTGGTGACGACACCCCGGGCAACGTGCGCCGTCTCTGCGCCAAAGCACGCCGCCCCATCCGCGCCGACCTCGTCGACGCACTCGGCGTGCAGCGCCTCGATATCACCGTCGGCGCGGTCTGCGTCTACCACGAGCTTGTGTCGACCGCCGTGGACGCGCTCAAGGGGACACGGATTCCCGTGGCCGCGGTGAGCACCGGCTTCCCCGCAGGCTTGTCGCCACTGCCGCAGCGCATCGAGGAGATTCACGCGTCGGTTGCTGCGGGAGCGAAGGAGATCGACATCGTCATCACGCGCGCGCATGTGCTCACCGGCAACTGGGCCGCGCTCTACGACGAGGTGAAGGGGTTTCGCGAGGCGTGCGGTGACGCGCACCTCAAGGCCATCCTCGCCACCGGCGAACTCGCCACGCTCACCAACGTGGCGCGCGCGAGCGTTGTCGCGATGCAGGCGGGCGCCGACTTCATCAAGACGAGCACTGGCAAGGAAGCCGCGAACGCGACGCTCCCCTACGCCCTCGTGATGGCGCGCATGATCCGCGAGTATCACGAGCGCACGGGCTTTGCCGTGGGCTTCAAGCCCGCGGGCGGCATCCGCTCCGCAAAGCACGCGCTCGAATACCTGATCCTCATGAAGGAAGAGCTGGGCGATCGCTGGCTCCGCGCCGACCTCTTCCGCTTCGGTGCCTCGACCCTGCTCACCGACATCGAGCGTCAGCTCGAGATGTTCGTGACGGGCCGCTACGCCGCTGCGCACCGTCACCCGATGCCCTGACCTCGATGGCCACCGCGACCGTCGCCGACATCTTCGAGACCATGGCCTACGGGCCCGCGCCCGAGAGCGACGCCGAGGCCCGCGCGTGGCTGGCGCGCCACGACAGCCGCTTCGGTCATTTCATCAACGGGGCGTGGACCGTGCCCGGCACGCTGTTCGACGTGCACGACCCGTCGACAGGTGGCGTTCTCGCACGATGCACGCAGGGCACGCACGCCGACGTCGATGCCGCGGTCGCCGCTGCGCGCGCGGCCTTTCCCGCGTGGAGCAAACTCGACGGTCACGCCCGCGCCAAGCACCTCTACGCACTCGCGCGTGAAGTGCAGAAGCATGCGCGCCTGCTCGCCGTGCTCGAGACGCTCGACAATGGCAAGTCGGTGCGCGAGACGCGCGACCTCGACATCCCGCTCGTCGCGCGCCACTTCTATCATCACGCCGGCTGGGCGCAGCTCTTCGAGAGCGAGTTCGCGGGCCACGAGCCTGTCGGCGTCGTCGGTCAGGTCATCCCGTGGAACTTCCCGCTGCTGATGCTCGCGTGGAAGGTTGCCCCGGCCCTCGCGGCGGGCAACACGGTCGTCCTCAAGCCCGCGGAGTTCACGCCGATCTCCGCGCTCTGCTTCGCCGAACTCGCGCGTCTCGCGGGACTGCCGCCGGGCGTGCTCAATGTCATCACGGGTGACGGCGACACGGGCAAGTCGATCGTCGCGCACAGTGACGTCGACAAGATCGCGTTCACGGGCAGCACCGAAGTCGGCCGCATCATCCGCAAAGCCACCGCCGGTTCGGGCAAGAAGCTCTCGCTTGAGCTCGGTGGCAAGTCGCCATTCATCGTCTACGAGGACGCCGACCTCGATGCCGTCGTCGAGGGCGTCGTCGACGCCATCTGGTTCAATCAGGGACAGGTCTGCTGCGCAGGCTCGCGGCTGCTCGTGCAGGAAGGGATCGCCGAGCGATTGGTGAGCAAGCTGCGCGCACGCATGGAGTCGCTGCGCGTCGGCAAGCCGCTCGACAAGACGGTCGACATCGGCGCCATCGTCGCGCCCGTGCAGCTCGCGCGCATCCGTGAACTGTGCGATGTCGGCGTGAAGGAAGGCGCGACGATGTGGCAACCGTCGTGGGCCATGCCCGCCGACGGCTGGTTCCATCCGCCCACGCTCTTCACCGACGTGCAACCCGCCTCCACCATCGCGCAGGTCGAGATCTTCGGGCCCGTCATGGTGACGATGACCTTCCGCACGCCGGAAGAGTCGGTCGCGCTCGCGAACAACACCATCTACGGACTCGCCGCGACGCTCTGGACCGAAAACATCAACCTCGCGCTCGACATCGCGCCCAAGCTCAAGGCGGGCGTGGTCTGGATCAACGCCACCAATCTCTTCGACGCCGCCGCCGGGTTCGGTGGCTACCGCGAGAGCGGCTTCGGTCGTGAAGGCGGACGCGAAGGCATGTGGGAATACGTCGTGCCGTCGTGGACGCGCGCATCGGGACGCTCGGCCGTCGTCGCGCCTGCTGCGCCCACGTCGCCCGTTGCACCCGCCGACGCCGCATTCGCGATCGGCGCTGATGACGATGCATTCGCGATCAACCGCACCCCCAAGCTCTTCATCGGTGGCAAGCAGGCGCGCCCCGACGCCACGTACAGTCGCGCCATCTTTGCGCCCGACGGCACGCCACTCGGCGAAGTCGGCGAGGGCAACCGCAAGGACATCCGCAACGCAGTCGAGGCCGCGCACGCTGCAGCGAAGTCGTGGAGCAAGTCCACGGGCCATGCGCGCGCACAGATCCTCTACTATCTCGCTGAGAATCTCTCTGCGCGGCGTTCCGAGTTCGCGTCACGCTTGGCGGCGCTGACCGGGAGCCCCAAGCGCGCCGGCACGAAGGAAGTGGACGCGTGCATCAAGCGCCTCTTCACCTACGCCGCCTGGGCCGACAAGTATGACGGTGCCGTGCACAACGTGCCGATCCGGGGCGTCGCGCTCGCGATGCACGAGCCCATCGGTGTCATCGGCGTGGCCTGCCCCGACACGCATCCGTTGCTCGGCTTCATCTCGTGCGTCGCGCCGGCCATCGCGATGGGCAACACCGTCATCGCCGTGCCGAGCGAGGCGAGCCCGCTCGCGGCCACCGATTTCTACCAGGTGCTTGAGACGAGCGACGTGCCCGCCGGCGTCATCAACATCGTCACCGGCGCCAAGGATGCGCTCGCGAAGGTGCTGGCTGATCACGACGACGTCGAGGCCATCTGGTACTTCGGCCATCCGGACGGCGTGAAGGCAGTGGAAGCCGCCAGCGCCGCCAACATGAAGCGCACCTTCTGCGACGCCAAGCTCCGCGACTGGTCGAGCGCCGAGCAGGGCGAGGGTCGCGAATTTCTCCGCGCGGCGGTGCAGGTCAAGAACGTCTGGATCCCTTACGGCGAATGATGAACCTCTTGAGCACTGCCATCGCTGCTGTCGCCTTGAGCGGCGCAGTGAATGTTGTCGTCCTGAGCGAAGCGGCGAAGCCGCGTAGCGAAGGACTTGCTTCCCCCGCTGCTGTCCCGGGCACCGCGCGCGACTCGCTCATCGTTCGCGCACCGGACAAGATCGTCCTCCCCACCTGGTCAGAGCAGATCCGCATCCGCGAAGGCTGGCTTGTCCAGCGACACGCGATGCTGCTCGACATGATGCGCCGCAACAGGGTGTCGATGTGGATCGTCGTCAACGAGGAGTTCCACGACGATCCGCTCACGCAGCTCATCGCGCCGCCTCGTCCGTACACGGGTAACCGCGACATCTTCGTCTTCATCGACGCCGGCGATCGTCTCCGCAGGGTGGCCATCACGGGCTACGCGGAGGAGAACACGGCACGTTTCTTCGAGTCGAGCAACGAGCCGAAGCCCGCGCGCGAGACGATCGCCGCACTCGTTGCCGAGCATCATCCAGCCACGATCGCACTCGCCTTCACCGGCCGCCGCGGCGTGCAGCGCTCGATCACGTACGATGCGTACCAGATGATCAAGGGTGCGCTCGGCCCCGAGAACGAGGGCAAGATCGTCCCCGCCGGCCCGCTCATCGAGGAGTACTGCGACACGCGCCTCCCGGAAGAGCAGGCGTACTACACGTTGCTCGTGCGCCTCACCGACCAGATCACCAAGCGCGCACTGTCCGACGAAGTCATCACCCCCGACAAGACCACCGTCGGTGACGTGCGACGCTGGCTCTACGACGCGATGTGGGCGAGCGGCGTGCGCACCTGGTTCCAACCCGACATGCGCGTGCAGCGCAAATCGTCCGGCAACTCGACGTCACGCGGCTTCCTCGCGGTCGCGCCCGAGAGCACGGTTATCCGTCGCGGCGACGTGATCCATCTCGACTTCGGCATCACCGCCATGGGCTTCGACACCGACTGGCAGAAGATGGGCTACGTGCTCAAGCCCGGTGAAGCCGATGTGCCCGCCGGTCTCAAGACCGCGATGAAGAACACCAACACGCTGCAGGACGTCATGATGCAGCGCTTCTCGCGGCCGGGGCGCACCGCCGCCGCGGTGTACGACTCCACTATGTCAGACATGAAGGCGCGCGGCATCAACGCCATGATCTACTCGCACCCGATCGGGCCGCAGGGACACGGCCTGGGAGCCGGCATCGACTTCCGCTCCGCACAGCGCGACGCCGCCGAGCTGCCCAAGACACTGCGGCTCGGCTCCTACATCTCGATCGAGCTCAATACCACCACGCCGATTCCCGAGTGGGGCGGACAGGGCGTCGCCGTCATGATGGAAGACGACGCGCATCTCACCGAGCAGGGCTGGAAGTTCTTCCACCCGCGGCAGGAGTCGTGGTACCTGATCGGCGGGAGGCCAAGGCGAGTTGAATAGCGAACGGGCAGCCGTCTGTCCTCTCGAAATGATCTGCTCTGGCGGCAGTAAGAGAGGGACTAGCGGTCGGTGCCTTGGCGCTGGTAGCGTTCTAAATGGGCGCGGCTATTAGAATCACACATGTGCTTTCCCCCGACCCATTGACCCCGACACAGACGCTTTCCAGGCCGCCGATTCTGGAGGCGGTGATTGACCTACGGGCGACGGCGCCGTCGCCAGTGTCATCGAGCGCCTTCGCCGACCTGAAGAGGCTTATGGTGGAGCGCTTTCCCGTGGTCGAGGAGATTCGCAACATCGAAGCGACGTTGAACATCCTGCCTGAAGGCGCGTCGCACGCGGAGACGAAAGACATTGCGACTGGCGAACTCCTCTTCCGCTCTGCCGATCGAAAGTACGCGGTGCAGTGTCGAACAACTGGTTTGGCTGTTAGTCGGCTTCAGCCCTACGAGAATTTCGAGCTGGCTCTGGCACAGTTCGACTGGTGCTGGGCTCGATATCAATCTGTCGTACGAGCTAACACGATAGTTCGCACCGCGCTGCGCTTCATCAATCGTTTTCCAGTGCCGGCCGCCGGCGATCTCGACGACTATCTCAAGCTCCCGCCAATCTCACCGATACCGAATTGGTCGTTGCAGCAGCACATGCAGCGGACGTTGCTGTTCAAGCCAGGTTCCGCGAACCGTGCGATAGTCACCACGGCGCTCGAGCCGTCCATCGATGGAGCAAACCCGTCGGCGGTTATCGACATCGACGTCTTCACCGAGGCTTCGATGTCCGATGACCCGATATTGAGATCAAACGTCTTCCGTAGCCTGCGCAGTTTGAAGAACGAGATCTTTTTTGCGCTTCTGGGCGACATAGCGCGTGAGGAGTTCGAATGACTGCATTCATGAGCCCGTATTGCCCCGTGATAACGAACAGCGTGCAGTCGTTCGCTGCTGCCCCACGGATGAAATTTTCGTGGAGTTCGTCCAGTTCAGTTTCCGATAGCTGGAAGGATCGCCTGCGGCATCGCATCTGTTCCGGTGATTCCGATCAGGAGCACTCGGCACGAGCTGGGTCCATTGCGTGGGCCCTCTGGTTCGTCAGCCTTCTGCCCGGAGATACTCCCGAGCCGGAGGTGGTGCTGGAAGAGGACGGAGATGTTGCACTCGACTGGGAAGCGAGCGCCAATTCCACGTTTTCCATCAGCATCGACTCGGATGGGATCATGCGATTTGGTGGATTGTTCGGAGACGCGACTCGCTACGGAAGAGAGAGGCTTGCTTCGTCGATTCCTCCTGAGATTCTCGCTCTTATCGCCAGAACTGGAGCAGAGCGTGGATCCAACGTCCGAGCTGCCTGAGAAGGACGAGCTTCTTGGCCGCTTCATTGACAGCCGTGGGAAGATGAGCCAAGGAAGGGCGAGTTGGCGGGCGTTTGAGCCCGCGCTCGCAACCCAAGAGACCTCCGTCTTCAACATTTCATCTCTGCCTGATGCCGCAGTTTGGCAAATTGCAGCGACGGAACTGGAGCCGGAAACCGGTCGCTTGGTGATCGCTCGAGCGGAGCTGTTCGCTTCAGAGGTTGCGATTGATGGGCTGTATCTCTACCACGATGACGATCCGCCTCGTCACCGGTCGATTCGTGGATGGCCGGTCAAGGAGCAGGCAAAGACAATCGCGATGAAGTTGGCACTGAGCGCACGAACAGTTCTTCGTCCCAAGACGAATGACGAGGGCGCTTTCGGAATGGCTGGGTGATCGTGTAGGTGCCCCGTTCTTGGATGCATTTTCCCACGCCCTCTGCTCTAACTCCCCATGGCCCGCACCCTCGGCATCGGCTTCGTCGGCTCCGGCTTCAATGCGCAGTTCCACATCCGCTCCATGGTCGGCGTGCGCGAAGCCGATGTGCGCGGTGTCTGGAGCCCCAACCACAAGAACGCGGAGAAGGCGGCGTCGCTCGCGCAGAAGCTCGATGTCGGTGACGCCACCGCGTACCGCTCACTGGAAGCGATGGTGCTCGACCCCGCGATCGAGGCCATCTGGCTCTGCGGCGCCAACCATGCGCGCATCGAGAACGTCGAGACCATCGTGCGCGTCGCACGCGAGCGTCGCGTACCGTTGCTCGGCATCGCCTGCGAGAAGCCCCTCGCGCGCAACGTCGCGGAGGCGATGCGCGTCAACAAGCTCGTCAAGTCGGCCGGCATTCCCACCGGCTACCTCGAGAACCAGCTCTTCGCGCCGCACGTCGAGACCGGACGCGCGCTGCTCTGGGCGCGCGGCGCCGCCACCACTGGTCGCCCGTACCTCGCGCGCGCCGCCGAGGAGCACACGGGTCCGCACATGCCGTGGTTCTGGCAGGGCAACCTGCAGGGCGGCGGCGTGCTCAACGACATGATGTGCCACTCGGCGCTCGTCGTGCGCCACCTGCTCACGAAGCCGGGCGAGCCGCTCAGCACCGTGCGTCCCATGCGCATCACCGGGCACATCGCGAGCCTCAAGTGGTCGCGTCCGCATTACGTGGCCAAGCTCAAGAAGGAGATGAGCCTGGACGTGGACTATGCGAAGCGTCCCGCCGAAGATTTCGCCGCGATCACGATCGAGTTCCAGACCGATGACGGCCATACCGTAATCGGCGAAGCGACGACATCGTGGAGCTTCGTCGGCGCGGGGCTTCGCTTGAGTGCGGAGCTGCTCGGTCCGGAATACTCGATGCGCTGGAATTCGCTCGATAGCGGACTGCAGCTCTTCTTCAGTCGTGAAGTGAAGGGCCGCGCGGGCGAAGATCTCGTCGAGAAGCAGAACGCCGAGCAGGGCGTGATGCCCGTCGTGCCGGAGGAGTACGCCGCGTACGGTTACACGAACGAGAATCGCCACTTCTGCCGCGCTTTCCTCGGTCTCGAGAAGGCGCTCGTGACCTGGGACGACGGCGTCGAAGTCGCGAAGATGCTGATGACCGCGTACCAGAGCGCGGAGCAGGGCAAGACGCTGTCGTTCCCACCGCGCGGGATCGAGAAGTTCGTGCCGCAGGTGGCGCGCGGTACTTGGAAGCCGCGGTAGACTCATTCCGCGTTTCACTGAACGATTCACCATAGACAATCACATGATGCTGCTCCGCCGCGCCTTGATCGCCCTCACCATCCTCGGCGCGGCGGCAGGAGCGCTCGGCGCGCAACGGAGCACAGCTTCGAAGAGCGTCGGTCCCGCC
>JANYHJ010000225.1 GCA_025359135.1 Gemmatimonadota bacterium
GCCGCGGCGTGGTGCACCGCGTTGTGCGCACTGCGGAACGTGGTCTCGTCGTAGTTCTTGCCGCCGGTGTTGAGGTTGCGGTCCCAGCGCGGGAAGCTCGAGCTCGAGACTTCGACGCGCAGCTGGTGGCCCGCGGGCAGGTACCACGACGTCGCGTGCAGGTCGACGGGCACCTTGTACGTCTTGCCCGGTTGCATCATGGCCGGCTTGGCGAAGGAATCGCGGTAGCGCACGCGCGTGATCCCCTCCTGCATGTTCATGACGCGCCCGTCGGGAAAGACGTTGAGCAGCTTGAGCGTGAGGTCGGTGTCGGGAGCGTCGGAGCTCAAGTAAATCTCGGCGCGGATGGAGCCGGTGAGCTCGAGCCCGCTGGTGAGCACGTCGGTGGTGTAGACGAGCACGTCGGCGCGCTGCTCGATGTCGCGGTTGTCGAACGAACCCGGCTGGTCCTTGGGGTTGCCGGTGCAGCAGATCGAGCCACCGCGGGAGGGCACCGGGTTGGCGGGATCATACGTGAAGGTGTCGGCCTTCTCCGCCTTGGGCGGCGCGAGCACGAGGCGACCGTGGCCGCTCCCGGTGTTGGCGTTGCCGGCGCTGCTCAGGTAGTACGACGTCTCGGTCATGCCCTTCACGGGCCACGTGTCGGAGCTCTGCCAGGCGTTGCGGCCGATCGTGTAGTACTGGACATGCGGCATGCCGTCGAGCGCGTGCTCGTTGCCGCTGAGCCAGCGATCGAACCACTTGAGGTAGGTCTCGAAGTGGCGGAAGCGCGGGTCGCCGACGTCCAGGTCGCCGGTCTTGGCGCCGCGCGGGAGGAACTCCGAGGCGCAATGCACGGACGGCGAGATGATGGCGTACTGTCCGGTGCGGGCGCGATCAGTGGTGCCGTTGCGGCTGAAGATGGCGGCCTCCTCGAGCGCTTCCGCGGCGAGGTCGAACCAGCTCGAGACGTGGAGCGCCGAGATGGCGACGCTGTCGGCGTCGGTGAGGTAGCCCTTCTTGTCCCACCAGGCATCATCCGGCGAGCGTTCGAGGAAGTTGCGCCAGTCCCAGCTCGGGCTACCGGCGCGATCGGTCATGTCGATGGTCGGCAGTGTGCGCAGGTACGATGCGAAGTCGACCTTGGGCAGCGGCCGCGCGCCCTTGTCGATGGACGCGTACATCGGCATCCAGCCGAAGTTGATCGAGATCGCGAAGGCGCCCCCCTCGACGGAGCCCCAGAACTGGCGGCGTCGCCCGACGCGCCCGAGGTTGCCGCCGGCGGCCTGCGCAATGGCGGCGACGTGATTGGGATGGCGCTGTTGTGCCGCGATGATCTGTCCTTCGCCGAGGTACGAGCAGCCGTAGGTGCCGATCTTGCCCGTGGACCACGGCTGCTTCGCGATCCAGCTGAAGGCATCGGGCCAGTCGGTGACGTCACCTTCGTAGACGCGGAATGCGCCCTCGCTCGCGAACTTGCCGCGCACGTCCTGCACCACGACGGCGTAGCCGTGTGACGCGAAGAAATTGGCGCCGCCGTCGCCGCGCGGGTTGGCGCTCTTGTTGTATGGCGTGCGCTGGAGAATCGTCGGGAGCGGGCCACTGACGTCGCTCGGGCGGTAGACGTCGGTCGCGAGGCGCGTGCCGTCGCGCATAGGCATCATGACGTCGCGTTCGATGGTGACGGGATGCGGGCCCGGCGTGCGCGGGTACGGCGCGCCCGAGTCCTGCGCGGAGGCGACGGAGGCGACGGGGGCGACGGAGGCGAGCGTGGTGAGTGCCAGCAGGGAGGCTTCCAGGACGCGTCGCGTGGGGGGCATGATGACGGGAATGGGGGTGCCAAAAAGTGCCGCCGGGGGAGGCGCCGGCAAGGGTGCGGCGCGGCGCGGCGCCTCTGTCGGGAGACGCAGGCAAGACGTACCATAGGCGAGCCGCGCTCGCGCGCTCCCGACAGAGGCGCCGTCGACCAGTGTCACTGTCAACAAAGTGTCAGCGTGCGTGTCTCTATTTCATCCATCCCGTACCCGACTGTCGTCCGCCCCGGAGTCCCACCATGTCGTCGATTCGCCGTACTGCCGCGTTCCTGATCCTCGCCACCATCACCGGCGTTGCCACCGCGCGCGCGCAGGACGCGGGCGGTTACAAGGTGACACACAAGCTGACCATCGGTGGCGAAGGGGGATGGGATTACACCAACGTCGATGGCGGCCGGCTCTATGTGTCGCATGCGACCAAGCTCGTGGTCATCGACATCGCCAGCGAGAAGGTCGTGGGTGAAGTGCCGAACACCAACGGCATTCACGGCGCGGCGATCGCGCTCGATTTGGGCAAGGGGTTCACGAGCAACGGGCGCGACACGACGGTCACCGTGTTCGACCTCTACACGCTCAACACGATCGCGACGATCAAGACGACGGGCGCCAACCCGGACGCGATCCACTATGACGCGTTGACGCGCCGCATCTTCACGTTCAACGGCCGCGGCGAGAACGCGACGGTGATCAACGCCGTGACGCACGAGGTGCTCGCGACGATTCCGCTCAAGGGCAAGCCGGAATTCGCGCAGTCGAACGGACACGGCACGCTCTACGTGAACATCGAGACGGACCCGGGCCAGATCGCGGTCATCGATACGCGCACGATGAAGGAAGTGAAGCGCTACCCGCTGCCGGGCTGCGACGGTCCCTCGGGCCTCGCGCTCGACCGCGCGAACGACCGGCTCTTCTCGGTGTGCGACAAGGTGATGGTCGTCTCGAACCCGAAGACGGGCAAGATCGTGGCGAAGGTGACGATCGGAGACGGGCCGGACGCGGTGGCCTTCGACCCCGAGACCAAGCTCGTGTTCGCGTCGAATGGCGACGGCACGCTCACGGTGGTCCACCAGGACGGCCGCGACAAGTACAGCGTGGTGGAGACCGTCACGACGCAGAAGGGGTCGCGCACCATGTCGCTCGATGCGGTCACGCACAAGGTCTACATGGTGGGCGTCGAGTACGGACCGACGCCGCCCGCGCAGCCGGGGCAGACGCGTCCGCCGCGTCCGCCGATCATTCCGGAATCGTTCTCGATCCTGGTGATCGAGAAGTAGCCGCGGGATCCACTCCGACATGCAGAACGTGAAGTCACTCGCGGCGGCGGGGGCGATGGTGCTCCTCGCCGCCGCCGTGCTCCCTGCGCAGGAGCGCGCCCTCTCGCGCACCGACGTGATTGCCGCGGTGGTCGCGCGCGGGCCGCGCCTCGCACTCGCCAAGTCGGACTCGGCGTTTGCCGAGGCCGGCGTGGCGCTCGCACGGCAGTTCGAGAATCCAGTCTTCGGCTTCCAGCGCACCGAGAGCACGCCCACCGAGCACTACACGATCGACGTCCCGATCGACCTGCCGTGGCTGCGGTCGCCGCGCGTAGGCTCGGCCAACGCGGCACTCGATGCCGCCGTGCAGCGCTTCGCGTTCGAACGCGCCGCGATCGCCTACACAGCCGATACGGCATACACGCGCGCCCTCGTGGCGGCCGCGCGCGCCATTCTCTCGGCCAGGAGCGCGCGCGACGCCGACTCCGTACTCGTGCTGGCGCGCGTGCGGCGCGATGCCGGCGACGCAAGCGAACTCGACGTGCAGCTCGCGGCCGTGAGCGCGGGCCAGCTGGCGAACGCCGCGGCCATCGACGCGCTCGAGGCCACGAGCACGGTGCTGACGTTGCAGGCGCTGATGGGGATGCCGACGCGCGCCCCGACCGTGAGGCTCGCGGATTCGCTGAGCACGCCGGCCGCACTCGCGGCCAGTCGCGACGGCACGCCGCTCATGATCGCGGCCGCCGAAGCGGACGCGCGCGCGACCGAACTCGCGCTCGCGCTCGAGAAGCGCCGCTGGCTGCCCGGCATCGCCCTATCGGCTGGGTGGGAATCGGGCGATCCGGGCGGCACGGGAGCCAAGCTGCTGCCGAGCTGGGGACTCGCGTTTCCGCTTCCGCTCTTCAACCGGAACGGGCCGGCCATTCTCGCGGCCAGTGCGCAGCGGGACCGCGCGGCGGCGCTCCTGACCGTGGCGCGCATCGAGCAGGATGCGGCGCTGGCGCGTGCGCAGCGTGCGCTCGTGGTGTCACGCGAGCGGCAGGCGCGCTCGGGTGCATTGGTGGCGGGTGCGCAGCGCGTCGCCGAGCTCTCACTGCTGGCCTATCGCGAAGGTGCGGCGGCCCTGCCGAGCGTGCTTGAAGCGCAGCGCATCGCGCGCGACGCACAGATGCAGTACCTGGAAGACGTGGCCGCGCTGCGCAGCGCGTCCGGACTTGTGCAGCTCCTGACCATGACCACCAACAACCGGACGGCGCCATGAGAGCGCAGCTGATCATTCTCGCGCTCGTGGCCGCGGCTTGCACCAAGGCCGAGCCGAAGGACGACGAGAAGAAGGGTCCCGCCGAAGTGACGGCGACGGTTGGCAAGGCGGCGGACACGACGTTCGCCGAGACCGTCGAGGCCCTTGGCGCTGTGTCCGCGCGACCGGGCCACATCGCACTGCTCGCCGCACCGGCGCAGACGCGCGTGAGCAAGGTGTTCGTGAATGTCGGCTCCGTGGTGAAGGCGGGCGACCCGCTGATCGAGTTCGAGACGGCGCCGTTCGAGGCGGCGCTTCAGAGCGCGGAAGCGTCGCTCGCGGCGAGCGAGAAGGCGGCCGCGCGCGCCACGCGACTCGCCGATGCCGGCGTGTTGCCGCGCAAGGACGCGGAGATGGCGCAGGCGGATCTGGGCGTGGCGCGGCTCAACGCCGTGAACGCGCGGCGTGCGCGGGAGCTGTCGACGCTGCGCGCACCGATCAGCGGGACCGTCACGCGCATGACGGCGGTGTTGGGCGCCGGCGCCGATCCGAGTCAGCCGTTGGTGGAAGTGGCCGATCCGACTGCGCTCGACATCGTGTTGACGCTGTCGCCTGGCGATGCGGCGCGCACGCGCGTGGGACAATCGGTGACGCTCCGCGCCGCGGGCGAGGCGGGTGCCAAGCCCGCGGCGAGCGGCCGCGTGGCGGAGATCGCGAATGCGGTGGACTCGAGCACGGGCGGGGTGGCCGTGCGGGTGTCGGTCACGGAGGTGTCGCGCACGCTGCGCTTGGCGGAGACGCTCACCGGCATCATCGCCGTCAGGCTGCATGCGCATGCGGTGGTGATTCCGAACGACGCGCTCGTGCCGGCGGAGGAAGGATTCAAGGTGTTCGTCGTCGATACCGGCGACGTGGCGCACGCGACCGAGGTCAAGATCGGCGGACGCTCGGCGACGGGTGTCTGGATCACCGAGGGGGTCAAGGCGGGCGACAAGGTGGTGACGAAGGGCGCGTACGGCGTGGATGACAAGGCCAAGATCGGCGACGGCACGGAGAAGAAGGACGACGAGAAAGAGGCGAAGGGCGAGAAGGAGGCGAAGGGCGAGAAGGAGGTGAAGGGCGAGAAGGCGGAGAAGTCAGACGCGAAGCCCGACGCCAAGGTGAAGGTCAAGCCGTGACCGCCCCTTCACCCGTGCGCCGCGGTTGGGCGCTGTTCGACGCGCTCGCGGCGCAGCGACGATTCATCTACCTCGCGGTGGCCGTGCTCAGCGCGGCCGGCATCTGGAGCGCGTTCAGGCTGCCGAGTGCGGTGTACCCCGAGCTGACGTTCCCGCGCATCACGATCGTGGCGCAGGGTTCGAGCCTCTCGGCGCGGCAGGTGGTGTTCGCGATGTCGCGGCCGATCGAGGAGGCGGTGAGCATCGTGCCGGGGGTGGTGCGCGTGAAGAGCCGCTCGATCCGCGGGGCGAGCGAGGTGAACATCACGTTCACCGAGCAGACCGACATGAACTACGCGCTGCAGCTCGTGCGCACGCGCGTGGAGCAGATCCGCGGTGACTTGCCACCCGGCCTCGACATGGAAGTCGAGCGGCTGACGCCGGCGCTCTTCCCGATCCTGTCGTACAACCTCGAAGGTGGCGATCCCGCGACGCTCTACGACATCGCGCGCTACCAGATCAAGCCCGTGCTCTCGCGCATTCCCGGCGTTGGGCGTGTCTTCGTGCAGGGCACCGACGTCCGCGAGATCGAAGTCGTGGCCGATCCGGCACGGCTCGCGCAGGCGGGACTCACGTACGACGCGCTCGCGGCCGCGATCAGCGAGGGGATCTCGGTGGACGCGGTGGGCCGTGTGGCGCGCGACTACAAGCAGTACCTCGTGGTGAGCGCGCAGGAAGCGCACACCGTGGAGGACGTGGCCAACGTCGTGGTCAAGGGGGCGATGCGCGTGCGCGACGTGGCCACGGTGGTGCCCGGCACCGAGGATCACGTGCGCATCGTGGCCGGTGACGGCAAGGCGGCGGCGCTCATCAACATCACGCGACAGATCGGGGGCAACACGGTGGCGGTGGCCGACAGCGTGGCGCACGCGGCGGCGGCCATCGCGAAGACGCTGCCGCCCGGCGTGAAGCTCGTGCCGGTCTACGACCAGGCCACGCTCGTGCGCGACGCCGTCTCGTCGGTGCGCGACGCGATGCTGATCGGCGCGGCACTCGCGGTCATCGTGCTGCTGCTCTTCCTGCGGCACCTGCGGATCACCGCCATCAGCGCCACGGCCATTCCGCTGACGCTCGCGGCCACCGTGTACCTCATGCAGGTGCTCGGCCAGACGTTCAACCTGATGACGCTCGGCGCCATGGCGATCGCCATCGGCCTCGTGATCGACGACGCCGTGGTGATCACCGAGAACATCGTCCGTCACCTCGCGCTCACCGATGACCGCACGGCGGCCATCCGCGAGGCGGTGCAGGAGCTGATCTGGCCGGTGACGTCGAGCACGATCACGACGGTGGTCGTCTTCCTGCCGCTCGGCCTGCTCGAGGGCGTCGCGGGCCAGTTCTTCGGGGCGCTCTCGCTCACGCTCACGGTGAGCGTGCTGATGTCGCTGGTCATCGCGCTCACGATCATCCCGCTGCTCGCGGACCAGTTCCTGACGGCCGCCGACGCCGAGCACAGCGTGATGGCCACGGGGGTGTTCGGGCGCATCGGGGCGATGCTCGACCGGTTGTCGGATCGCTACGTGAGCGCGCTCGACGGCCTGCTGCACCATGGGCGGCGCGTGGCCGTGGCCGGCGTGCTGCTGGTGGCCGCGGGCATCGGCGCGTACTCGGTGGTGGGCACGGGCTTCCTGCCCGAGATGGACGAGGGCGCCTTCATCCTCGACTACTGGACGCCGGGTGGCACGGCGCTCGCCGAGACCGATCGGCAGATGCACGTGATCGAGAAGATCCTCGCCGAGACGCCCGAGGTCGAGAGCACGGCGCGGCGCACGGGCGCGGAACTCGGCATGTTCGCGACGGAGCAGAACCGGGGTGACATCGCGGTGCGCCTCAAGCCGCACTCCGAGCGCGATCGCGACATCGAGGAGATCATCAGCGAGGTACGCGGCAAGGTGCAGGCCGCCGTGCCGCGCGTGCGCGTGGAGTTCGTGCAGATCCTGAGCGATGCGCTCGATGATCTCGCAGGCGCATCACGTCCGATGGAGGTCAAGCTCTTCGGCGCGGACCTCGCGCAGCTCGAGCACTACGCCAACGTGCTCGCGCCCAAGGTCAAGGAAGTCGAAGGGCTCGAGGACTTCTTCGGTGGCGTGGCCGAGCCCGCCGCCGAAATGGCGATGCACATCCGCGGACGCGATGCGGCGCGCTACGGCGTGACGCCGCGTGACGTGAGCATGGCCGTGACGGGCGCGCTGCTCGGCGTGAAGGCCGGCGAAGTCCGGCTCGACGACCGCTCGATCGGCATCCGCGTGCGCGCGCCCGATGCCGTGCGCCTGAACGCCGAGCGGTTGAGCGCGCTGCCCGTCCTCACCGGCATGGGGCGCAGCGTGACGCCGCTCGGCGCACTGGCCGAGTTCACCGCCGGCGACGTGCGCAGTCAGCACCTGCGCGAGAACCAGCAGCAGATGCTCGCGATCACGGGGGGCGTCGCGAAGCGTCCGCTGAGCGGCGTGGTCCGCGGCGTGAAGGCGGTCCTCGCGGAGACGCCGGTGCCGGACGGCATCCGCGTGGAGCTTGGTGGGCGCTACGCGAGCCAGCAGAAAGCGTTCCAGGCGCTGCTGCTCGTGCTCGCGCTGGCGGCCGTGAGCGTGATGGCGGTGATGGTGATCCAGTTCCGGAGCTTCGCCGAACCGCTGGTGGTGTTGCTCGCGGCGCCGCTGTCCTTTGTTGGTGCGCTGGCCCTGCTGCTCGTCACGAAGACGGCGCTCAACGTCGCGAGCTTCATGGGATTGATCCTGCTGGTGGGGCTGATCGTGAAGAACGGCATCATCCTGCTGGATTTCACGCGGCACCGCATGCTCACCGACGGCGTGGACCTGGAGACCGGCATCCGCGAGGCGGCGCGCGTGCGGTTGCGGCCGATCCTCATGACGACGCTCTGCACGCTGTTCGGGCTGCTGCCGCTCGCGCTCGGTATCGGGGCGGGCAGCGAGATGCAGAAGCCGCTCGCGCTCGCGGTCATTGGCGGGCTCGCCCTCTCGACGCCGGTGACGCTGTTCGTGGTGCCGGTGCTGCTCGTGGCCATTCGCGGGCGCGGCTATCGTCTTCCGTCAGTCTGGTGACAGGGAGTTCGCGTACACTGCCTGACGTCCCCGACAGGAGAAGTCCATGACCACGCTGTTCAAGAACCTCGCGCTTTCCCTGCTGATCGCCGGCACAGCCGCTGCGCAGGGTGTGACGATCAAGGAAGAGAAGCCCGGGCTGCTCAAGAAGGCCAAGGTCACGCCCGCGGAGGCGCAGGCGGCCGCGCAGGCCAAGGTGCCGGGCGGCAGCATCAAGTCCGCGGAGATCGAGGTGGAGAAGGGGAAGCTGATCTACTCGTTCGACATCGTGACGAAGGGCAAGTCGGGGGTGGACGAAGTGGCGGTCGACGCGATGAACGGCGCGGTCACGGTTGCGCATGAGACGCCAGCGGACGAGGCCAAGGAGAAGGCGGCTGATGCGGCCAAGGCGAAGGCCCGCGAGGCGAAGAAGCCCTGAACGCGCTCCCCGCAAGCGGCGGGTGGTGGGCGCGAGAGGCGGGTACGCACGGCGGTGATCGCGGTCCCTAGGTTTCGCGCACGATGACCGCCACCGCGCTCTCCCTCCTCAATTCCGTCTTCGGCTATCCCGCGTTCCGCGGGCAGCAGGCCGAGGTGATCGCGCACTGCGTGGGGGGCGGCGACGCGCTGATGCTGTCGCCGACCGGGAGCGGGAAGTCGCTGTGCTACCAGCTTCCTGCGATGCTGCGCGATGGCGTGGGGGTGGTGGTGTCACCGCTCATCGCGCTCATGCAGGACCAGGTGGCGGCACTGGCGGAGCTTGGCATCAAGGCGGCGTTCCTCAACTCGACGCTCTCGGCGAGCGAGGCGGGCGCCGTGGAGCGGCAGGTGCGGAATGGCGAACTTGACCTGCTGTACGTGGCGCCCGAGCGGTTGCTGACCGAGCGATGTCTGCAGCTGCTCGCGTCCGCCAAGCTCGCGCTCTTCGCGATCGACGAGGCGCACTGCGTGTCGCAGTGGGGACACGACTTCCGGCCCGAATACATCCAGCTCTCGGTGCTGCACGAGCGCTTTCCCGACGTCCCGCGCATTGCGCTCACGGCCACCGCGGACCGGCTGACGCGCGCGGAGATCATTGCCCGGCTGCAGCTGGAGCAGGCGCGCGTCTTCGTGTCGAGCATCGACCGTCCCAACATCCGCTACCGCGTCGTGGAGAAGGGGAACGCGCGCAAGCAGCTGCTCGGGTTCATCCGCGCGGAGCACGAGGGCGCAGCAGGAATCGTCTACTGCCTGAGTCGCAAGAAGGTGGAAGAGACGGCCGAGTTCCTGCGGGACGAAGGGATCGCGGCGTACGCGTACCACGCGGGGATGAGCGCCGAGGCGCGCGCGAAGCACCAGCGCAGGTTCCAGCGCGAGGACGGCGTGGTGATCGTGGCGACGATCGCGTTCGGGATGGGGATCGACAAGCCCGACGTGCGGTTCGTCGCGCATCTCGACCTGCCCAAGTCGATCGAGGGCTACTACCAGGAGACGGGGCGCGCAGGGCGCGACGGGCAGCCGGCCGACGCCTGGCTGGCGTACGGGCTGCAGGACGTGGTGCAGCTGCGGCGCATGATCGACCAGTCCGACGGTGGGGAGGAGTACCGCAAGGTGCAGGTGAGCAAGCTCGACGCGATGCTCGGTCTCTGCGAGGCGAGCGACTGCCGGCGCGTGCGCATGCTCGCCTACTTCGGCGAGGCGAGCACGCCGTGCGGCAACTGCGACACCTGCCTGACGCCGCCCCAGACGATGGATGGCACGATCCCGATGCAGCAGCTGCTCTCGTGCATCGTGCGCACGGGACAACGCTTCGGCGCGGTGCACGTGATGGACGTGCTGACGGGCCACGACACCGACAAGGTGCTGCACTGGCGGCACCATGACCTGCGCACGTTCGGCATCGGCAAGGACCGCTCCGTGCCGGAGTGGCGCGCGATCATCCGGCAAGGCATCGCGCTGGGGCTGCTCGTCGTGGACCACGACGCCTACGGTGCGCTCAAGCTGACGCCGGCCGCGCGCGCGGTGCTCAAGGGTGAGCAGCGCGTTCCACTCCGCGAGTACCACAAGGCGGAGAAGGCGACGCGCACGACACGGCGCGCATCGTCGGACGAGCTGGTGGCGGGCGACGACGTGGCGCTGTTCGAGCGGCTGCGCGAGTGGCGGAAGCGCGCCGCGGCCGACCATGGCGTGCCGGCGTACGTGATCTTCCACGACGCGTCGCTCAAGGAGATTGCGCGGCGACGGCCGGAGACACTGGCAGCGCTGCGCGAAGTACCGGGGGTGGGCGAGCGAAAGCTCGAGGCCTACGGGCGGGAGATCATCGCGCTGGTGGAGTAGGCACGACGCCCAAGCGCATGGCCAGGGCGGCCCCCTGACCCGGCCGGGTTCAGGTGGCGCTAATATTCGGCTGAGGACGCCGTCTGTTCCGGAGAGACGCACGCGGCACTCCCCGACTGATCGACGCACCCCGCCCATGATGCGACCGTCCCGCCTGACCCTCGCCACCCTCGCACTGGCTGCCGCCTGCGGCGCCGCCGCCGACACGCCGACCGCGGCCGGCACCGGTGCAGGCAGCGGCACCGCGTCGGCGCCGAGCCCGCCGATTGCGGCCGTGCCCGTGGTGGCCGTGGTCAATGCGCATCAGGCCGCCACGGTGGGGGTGGGCTTCGACTACGACGCCACGTTGGGCGGTGCCGCGTTCACCAATCCGCGGGGCGGCGCGCTCCGCTACAGCGCGACGTTCACGCCGAACGCCAACGGCCTCGCGCTCGCCAACGGACACGTGACGGGCACACCTCTCACGACGCAGGTCGTGACCGTGACGCTCACCGCCACCGATACCGCCGGGGGCATGGCCACGCAGAGCTTCGGCATTGCGGCGTTTGCGGCGGGACTTCCGTTGCCCGCCTTCACCACCGTGTTCAGCTACACGGACGCGAGCCTGGGATTGCCGGCACACTTCACGGTGCTGCCGCTTGCTCCGCCCGTGCCTCCGCCGGGCGCACCGGCGCCGCTACCGCCGCCGCCGACCATCGCGGTCACCGACAATACG
>JANYHJ010000004.1 GCA_025359135.1 Gemmatimonadota bacterium
TGAGGGCTATCGCCAACAGCACGATACAAACTGCGGCCTGGGCGCCAGCCCCCCCCTTTCCACGGATTCCGCGCCACGCTGCCCCAAGGCCGATGGGGCCTGCGCCCCCCCCCTGCCTTCCGACTTCCTTCCCGGAAAAAAGGAGGGAGAGGTCACTCAGTGAGAGAGGGAATAGTCGCTGCGGCGAATTCCGGCGCAACCGGAAACCACAAGCAGTGCACCGGGGGGCGTCACCACTACGTGTGCGAGGTCGCCTTTGAGGCGCTTTTCTTATTGTCGCTCCGCGCATCGACGAGGATGATATCATCGTCGATGTCGAGTCCGCACTCGTGCAGCACCTTGTTCACAGTCGCTAGCTCCTCATCGCTGAAATAGACAATGACTTTGAGCTTCCGCTGCGCATTACCGGCCTTCTGGTAGATCTCGGTCTGATTTTGCAGGTTCTTGGCCAGCGAACTATTACTGGCGAGTTTGAACTCGATCACCGTCTTGTCGAGACGTCCGAAGGAGACAACAAAGTCTGCTGGACCACGACCGTTATTTACCTCGCGATTTACGTCCATCAAAGTTCCGCACCACGTTAGGCGAAACATGATGTGAAGGTCAGCCTCCTTCGCGATAGGCATCCCGTCCAGCCACAACGTGCGCCAGCCGTCTTGGTCTTCGATTACTGATTTCAAGAACAACGCTCGCTGTCGTGCCTCGGCATACGACCCGTCCTGCAGTTCATAGAAGGACGTGGTGAGACGAAGCCGGTTCGCGAGATCGGCAACTTGTGAAACAAAGAGTCGTTCCGACGAACGAACACGCTCGTCAGCTTGCGCCTCCGCCAGTTCTCCGCGCTCTTCTTTCCACTTGACGTAGTAGTCGAGCAACTGCGGGAAAGACTCGATGGCGCTGCGAATAGCCTCCTCGCGCTGAGATTGCGTCGTATCGCGCCTTCTCCGGCGACGCTTTCGCCTCCGCTGCCTATCTGAAACCTCCCTCGCCTTCTTCGCCTCGTCGCGAACTCGAATTTCCTCCAGAACCTCCTCGAAGTAGCCCGACAACTGAACTCGCAGCGGGCCATCGTCGAGCGCGTCGACAATTTCGCTGAACTGGCCAAAGAGGTCGTTCTGGTTGATCCACGTGGCGTCCTTGGTAAGTAGATCAATTGGTGTAAGGATGATGTGCTCGCCGTTCACGAATGGGAGAACGTACGAGCGGCTCTCCCAAGCTTCAGTCTTGTAATTGAAGGAGACCTTCGGAACCACGACGCGCATCTTATGTGGAGCTGCGACATGCTTCGCGGCGAAAGCCTCCGTGTATTCGAGAAGGAATCTCTTCAGAAGGTTTGTAGCGAAGTCGCTGATGTTGTCGCGGCCGACGCCGTCGTCGAGTAGACAGAGCTTCTCGATGTGGCTCGCCTCGCCAACCGTTTCGTTCCCGAAAGTACGAAAGACACCCGTCAAGTTCTTCGTGAGCGAGCGCGCGAAGTCCATTCCAAGGCCCCGGCCCTTGTTTCCAACCTTCGAAAAACCCAGCCAGTTCTCCTTAACTTCCGGAAACATGAACCAGATCTTTAGGTGATCTTCTGAGAGGTGTCCGCCAATGGACTTGTCTCGGAGGAACACCATGTACCGGATGATCTCTTCATGAAGCGCGCGGTACTCTGGCTTTGAACTATGGAAAAGCAGGAATGGGTCGATGAATAGAGGAAGATCATTGACTAGCGACACGTTGAACGCGCCGTACTCCTCTAGGTCGGCCTTCGCGACTCCAAAGACGTCGCTGAAGTAGATGGCTGGCGGCGTCGACAGCCCAGCGTGGGATTTGCTAGTCGGCATAATGGCGGCTAGATAGCTCGTAGAGAGCCGATGGCGCAATAGGCGAGGAGTGTAGGTCCCGCACCAGCAAGGTTGCATGTGCGCATTTCGCCGAGCGTGGCGTGAGCGACAATTGTGTTCATTCAAGTGAGCGACACAAGGTTTGACAACCGCGACTCCTTGAGGGTGCGATGCCTATTGACGGTACGATGCGCAAGCTGCGCGAGGCGCAGTTCTTTCTTGGGATGCTGCGAGCGCGTGAGGGGGATACGCGACTGGATGGCGAAGAGGAGTTTGGCTATTGCCTAAGCGCGTTTCTTTCAGCGGCTAGAAGTGTTACGTGGGTGCTTCAGAAGGAAGAGACGGATGCGTACCGTTCCAAGGGCGCAGCAATGTGGGCGGCTATGGAGCGTGAGGCGGGGATGTTCGCGAATGCGATGAAGGAATTTCGCAACGTTTCCGAGAAGCAGGGGAAGCTCCCGCATGAAATGGAAGTCGTAGACGTTTCCATGTCGTCGGTTCGTGTGGATGGCGGACGTGATGGGGGGTCGATCCCGATGTACTTCATGCACGACGAGCACGCTACAATCGGCGTAGCGCGATATCGAATGGTGGTCAACGGTGAGCTCGTAAGTGTCGTTGATGCATGTGACCGCCATCTTCGTGCTCTGGAAGCGTTCGTAAAGACATGCGAGTAGTGGAAGGCGAGGCGGATCGCGAGACGGCATTGCGACTTCGTAAGCTCGATATCTCCTAACCCGCGAGCGCGTCGAGCCAGGCGGCGGCCACGGGACTGTTGAGCAGCGCGGCGAACGCGAGCGCGTCGTCGACCGTCGGCGCGTTCAGCACGTAGCAGCTGTTGAGGGGCACGGTGCGATCGCCGGCCGAGAGAATGGCGGCGCGCGGGCGTTTGGCGACATCGGCCCAGACCACGCGGGGCAGCGCGCAGCGCGCCGCCGGTGTGCGGAAGAGCGCCCACCAGCGATCACCACGCGCGTCGCTGCGGCTCGCGAGACGGCGACGCCATGGGCGCAGCCACTCGGCGGCCAGCGGTGGCAGCGTGGCGAGTGGTGCGCCATCTGCATCATGCGTGAAGAGCATCGCCTCGGCGCCGAGCCGCGCGCGCCACGGCAGGACGTCCTCGCCGCGCACGATGGGCCGGAGCAAGGCGGGCTCGACCATGCCCGACCGTGTACCGGCGCGTACGTGCGCGCCCTCGCGTGCAATGGCGCCGACGCGCACGAGGAAGGCGTCGTTGGCGCCGCACTTGACCCCGAGCAACGGCCGCCCGAGGGACGACGCGGCGAGCGCGGGCCCGGCCGCGCGCAGGCGATCGAAGGCGATGCGCACCTCGGCGGGCAGCGTCAGCCAGGGACTGCCGTCGGTGGCATCGAAGGACAGCGCGCGTCGCGGAACGGACCAGCGGCGCGCGCCCGCCTGCGCATGCTGCGCGAGCTGCACCTCGCCGTGATCGTCGCTGCCACGTCGTGCCACGAGCAGCGATGGATAGGTGGCGGCATCGAACATCGCCGGAGCGCTCGACCAGTCGTCGAGCGCATGCACGGCCGCGCGCGACGTGAGCAGGCGCCGGACGCCGCCACCGGCGAGCGAGCGCCAGAGCTTGGCCGGCACGAGCAGCGCGAGCGCACCGGCCGGGCCGAGCAGCCCCACGCTTCGTTCGATGAAGAGTGCGGCGAGGTCGACCTGCGCGGCGAAGCCCGCGCCCGCGCGCGCCGCTTCGGCGCCGGCGGTCCATGCCGCCTCGCGAAAAACGCGGAAGGTGCGGCGCAGCCGGTCCCGCGTGGCCGGCGGGATGTTGTGCAGGCGCACCCACGGTGGATTGCCGATGATGGCGTCGAAGCCGCCGGCCTGCGCCGCATCGGGAAAGTGTGCCGCGAAGGCAAACGGCAGTGCGCCGCCCGCAGCCAGCACGCGGCGTCGTTCGCGGAGGGCGCGGACGCGCAGGCGCAGTTCGTCGAGACGGCGCCGCGCGTCGGGCGAGGGTGCGGGGCGATCGCCGAAGAGGTCGCGTGTGCGCGCGGAGAGCAGTGCATCGGCGCGCGCGGCCACGGCCTGCGTGAGCGACGTTTCGCAGGCACAGAGCGCCGCGGTCCGTTCGGCACGATCGAGTGCACGCGCGAGCGACGTCTTGCGTGCACCGCTGGCGCGCGCGTAGCGCTGCCGGAGTCGTGCGATGGCGCTGCCGCCGAGGCGCACGATGCCGCCGGAGAAGTCGTCGCCAGAGAGCGCATCGCCGACGCGGATGTGGCGGTCGAGATTGGGCAGCGGCGTGACGGCGCGCGGATCGCCGACCTCGCTCTCGATGACGACCGCGAGCCAGAGTCGCAGTTCGCAGAGCCAGACGGCCGTCGGCTGCACGTCGACGCCGAAGATGTTCGCGGCGAGCACCTCGCGACGAATCGTCTCGGCGACGCGCACGTCGCCGGTCGCGCGGCGCATCGTGGCGAGGCAGCCGAGCGCGTGCACGAGGAAGGCGCCGGACCCGCAGGCGGGGTCGAGGATGCGCAGCCGCGGCAGCAGTTCGGCGAGTCGCGCGCCCTGCGTGCCACCGGGCCGTTCGCCACGCAGCGCCCGCTCGACGGCGGTGGCCCGGATGCCATGTGCGTCCAGTGCGCAGGCGAGCGCGCGGGATGTGGCGTCGGCGACGATCGCCGGCGGGGTGTAGAACGTGCCGCTCGTGCGCCGCTCGTCGGAGCACATGAGCGACTCGAAGGCGCGCCCCAGCATTTCGGGGTCGATGGCGGCGTCGAGCCCCGTGGCGGCATCCTCGCGTGCCGTGAAGCGATGACGCGCGAGCAGGTCACCCGTGATGCGCGCAATCGGCGCATCGTCGAGCCGCAGGCGCGGCCAGCGCCGCTCGACCGGCGCGGGCGCGAAGAGGCCGCCGTTGAGGAAGGGGAGGCGACCGAGCGCGCGCGCGGCCGGTGCCCGGTGTCGCCACGGCGTGTTGAGCGTGCCGAAGAAGAGCGGGCGCAGCAAGCGCCGGTGCAGGTCGCCACCGTTCGACATCGTGCGATCCACCGCGTGCGTCAGCCAGGCCCGATCGCCGTCGAGCCAGCCCTTCGACTCGACGAACGCGAGGAAGAGCAGGCGACAGGTGATGAGGAGCGCGAGCTCGCGCGCGTCGTCGGCGGGCACGAGGCGCGAGGACGACGCGAGGTCGAGCACGGCGCGTTCGAGCGCCCGGTAGAAGCGCCGCGTGAGCGCGTCGCGGCCCAGCACCTCGTGCCATTGTGCGTACACGAGCGCCGCGGGTCCGTCGCGACGCGCCCCGAGTGCACAAAGCGTCTCCGCGTCCGCGTCGACGACGTGACTGCGCGCGATGACCGTGGCGGCGAGTCGTGGCCCGCGCGGGGCCGCACACCAGGTCGCGAGCGCGATCTCGTCGCGCGGTGACGTGACCGCGAGCACCCACTGGAACTGCGGCGAACGCGCCTCGATGCGCGCCGCCATGCGCGGCAGGAGCTCGGCGAGCGGCCGGTCGCCGTGCGTGGCGACGAGCAGCGCGCGGAGCGGGCCCGACGCGGCGGCCACCTGCGCGGCGGACGCATCGTCGGTCAGCCCGAGTGCGGCGCGTGCGGCGTCATCAAGGGGAGCGGCATCACCGAAACCGAGCGTGCTGGTGATGGCGCCCAGACCGAAGAGGGTGTCGGCCGAGGCGAGAAGGCGGGCGGCATCGCGGAGAGATCGCATGACGCGAGTGTCGCGTCAGGTCGCTCGATCTCCGTCACCCGACTCACGCGGGGTGGGTCCAAGTGTCGCGCTCTAGCGCGACGCGTACCTCCGCCCCTTCCACTCGACCTGGTTTCCGCGAAGGATCGCGCGCGTGAAGATGAAGCCCACGATGCACGTGCCCAACGGCCAGAGCGGCGCCACCCAGGTCGGCACGCCGTCGAGCCAGTTGAGGGCCGCCATCCAGAGCGTGAGGCCGACATAGGCGAACACGCCGCCGAGTCCGGCGGTGCTCCCCACGAGGCCGAGCACGAAGAGCAGCGCGAGCACGACGGGCGCGAGCAGCACGATCACCGGGCCGTACATGAGCGTCGCCAAGACCCAGCGCGGCGTGCCGGCCGGCAGCGCGTACTTGCCGCCCGCCCAGACGTTCTTGGTCCAGCCATTGACGACCTCGCGCAGGTTCGTGTACATGCGCGTCGAGAAGAACTCCATGGCCACGGCGAGGTGCACGCGGTAGCCGGCGCGCCACACCACCTGCCCCATGAGCAGGTCTTCGGCGACGTTGTGCTTGACCGCTTCGTGCCCGCCCACCGACTCGTACACGTGCCGCGCATACATCGTGTACTGGCCGTTGGTGATCGAGTCCTCGGCGCGTCTGGCGTTGGCGATGGCCTCGGTGCTGCCCATGCGGAAGAGCAGGATCGAGAAGAGTTGCGGCGTCACGAGCCGTTCGCCGAGGGTGAGCATTTCCTGCTTGCCGCCGATGGTCACCACCTGCGCATTACGCGCGCGCTGCCACGCCATCACGCGCGGCAGCAACTCGGGGGTGTGGCGCGTGTCGGCGTCGGTGAAGAGCAACCAGCTGCCCTTGGCGTGAGCGGCGCCCGTCTGGCAGGCCCACTGCTTGCCGAACCAGTCGTCGGGAAGGGGCGGGGCCTCGATGAGGTGCACGCGCGGATCGCGCGCGGCGATCGTGCGCACGACGTCGCCGGTGCCATCGGTCGAATGGTCGTCGACGACGATGACCTCGAAGGCGGGCCACTGACTCGTGAGCACGCCCTCGACGCAGCGCGCGATGTTGGCCGCCTCGTTGCGCGCCGGGATGATGACCGAGACAACCGGCGCGTCGGCCGGAACGTCAGGGCTCAACGCGGAGAGGAACGAACTCCGCACCAGTCGCGCGAGCACGACCAGCGGCAGGAGGATCCACGGCAGCGCGAATAGCAGGGCGGCCCGCACGCGAGGAAGGTACGCGACGGGCCGCCGGGACTGCGTGTCGAGCGGAGTGGCGCTACTGCACCGTGAACCGCTTCGCGAGCGAGGGCACGTACTGCGGGTAGCCGGTGCCGATGCCGAACGCCATCGGCAGCACCACGTATTCGCCCTTGGCGAAGGTGAGCGAGACCCAGTTGACTTCGCCATTGGCGAGCGGGGTGACGCCGCCGAGCATCTTGACCGGCGCGGTGGCATGATCGCCGCCGTTGTTGAGCCACGCCATGACGTCGTCCATCGTCTTGCCGTCGAGGAGGCGAGCGACGCGCGTGCCGCGCGCCACGCTGCCGGAGTTCTCGATGCGCATGAGGTGCTTGCCCGCGGTGCCCGCGCCGTTCACGTCCACGCCGCCGTCGCGCAGCAGGATCGAGCCGTCGGACTTGGGACTCGGCGCCGACTTGACCTTGGAGTCCTTGACGGTGAGTGGCAGGAACATGCCCTTCGTGAGGTGCGAGCCGCCGTCCGCGGTGGGAATGAAGCAGGCGAGGGCGTAACGGCCGGGCTCGAGCTGCACGGTGACGTTGACTTCGTCGCCGGCTTCGGGCGACTCGGGGCCGCCCAGGCCATGCAACCACGCGGGCATCGGCCGGCCGGGGCGGATGGCCACCATGAAGTCGCTGAAGGCGTAGCCCTCGTCGATCTTCACGATCCACATCTGGTGCAGGTCCGGTCCGCGATTGACGAAGCGGAAGGTGACGAGTCCCGAGTTGATCGGGTTCGGCGCCTCGTAGAAATGGTTGTACGCGACGATCGTGATCGTGTTGGATGGCTGAGCCTGTGCCGTTGCCGGCTTGGCCGCGGGCTTGGCCACCTGAGCCGCACCGGTGGATGCGGCCAACAGGAGCAGCAGGACCGTCTGGGCAGCGATAACCGGGGTGGGCTTCAAGCAGGCCTCCGCTAAGTGCGAGTCGGCGCGACGAACACGCGTGTTTCTTGACATCTATGGTGGGGGCGGAAGTGCGCCCCGTCAATGCGGACGCGGCCGCCAAGTGGCGCCGAACGGATGTGGCGGGCTATCCTCCCGGGTAGGGACACCCCGCACAGCGCGTGGCGATCTCCCGTTTCCCACTGCCCACCGAGCACCGTGAAGACCGGACAGGACCTGATCAGCGAAGCGAAGGCGAAGGTGAGCGCCATGAGCGTGGACGAAGCCAAGGCGCTGCATGGCACGGCGGGCATCGTCTTCCTCGACGTTCGCGAGCCCAACGAGTACAACCTCGGCCGCGTTCCCGGCGCCGTTTTCATTCCCCGCGGGCAGCTCGAGACGAACATCGAGGGCCGGGTGCCGCGCGAGACGTCGATCGTGGTCTACTGCGCCACCGACAACCGATCGGCGCTCGCCACGGCCATGCTCGCGGAGCTCGGCTACACGTCGGCGCGGTTCATGACGGGTGGCTTCAAGGGCTGGGCGATGGCGGGGAATTCCGTCGAGGGATGAGTTCCCGGCCGGGCGCCACGGATCTCGCGGCGCTCACCCAGCGTGTCGCTGCGCACGAGGCACTGCTCGCGGACGCCGCGCCCGACGTGCGGCGGGCCGCGGTGGCGGCGGTGCTGCGCCCCGACCACGCGGGCTCGGCGGACCTGTTGTTCATCCAGCGCGCCATCTTTCCCGGTGATCCGTGGAGCGGCCAGATCGCCTTTCCCGGCGGTCGTCGTGAGCCGGACGATGCATCGCTCGAGGATACCGCCGTTCGCGAGACACGCGAGGAGTTGGGCGGCGACCTCGCGATCGCAGCCACGCTGCTCGGCTCCCTCGACGAAATCCACCCGCGCACGCCGCACCTGCCGCCCATCGTGGTGCGACCGCACGTCTTCGTGCTCCATGGCGCCTTCGAGATCACGATGAGCGACGAAGTGGCCGACACCTTCTGGGCGCCGCTCGCGACGCTGCTCGACCCGGCCACGCGCACGACGAGCACGGTCGAGGCGCTCGGCGCACGATTCAGGATGCCCGCGTTCGTCATCGGCGAGCGGGTCATCTGGGGCATGACCGAGCGGATCCTGAGCCAACTGCTGGGATTGCCGCTGCCGCCCTGGCCGGGATAGACGCGGGACTGCGCGCGACGGGCCACTTGCAAAAGTTAGGCTCTCCTAACTAATGTGTTGGGAGACCCTCCCATGACCTCCCCGACTCTTCCGCCGCCGCTCCCCTCGAGCGATCCCGCCCAGCCCCACCGCTCGGCGGACGGCTGGCGGCACGCCCGTCCGACGCCGTCGCTGGCCGAGGCGTACCGCACGATTCCCGTGCAGGGCAAGACGTGGTTCCGGAAGCTGATCGCGTACGCGGGGCCCGGGTATCTGGTCGCGGTCGGCTACATGGACCCGGGCAACTGGGCGACGGACCTGGCCGGCGGTTCGCAGTTCGGCTACTCGCTGCTGTGTGTCGTCCTCATCTCGAACATGATGGCGGTGCTGCTGCAGGGGCTGGCGAGCAAGCTCGGCATCGCCACCGGCCGCGACCTGGCCCAGGCCTGCCGCGATGCGTACTCCAAGCCCGTGGCGATGGTGCTGTGGGTGCTCTGCGAACTCGCGATCGCGGCCTGCGACCTGGCGGAGGTGATCGGCACCGCGATTGCGCTCAACCTGCTCTTCGGATTGCCGCTGGCGTGGGGCGTGGCGGCCACGATGCTCGACGTGCTGATCGTGCTGGCGCTGCAGCACCGCGGCTTCCGCCTGCTCGAGGCGCTTGTGGTGGCGCTCGTGGTGACCGTGGGCGTCTGTTTCATGTTCGAGCTGGTCCTGTCGAGGCCCGACGTGGCGGCGGTCATGAACGGGTTCATGCCCACGGTCGACGTGATCACCAATCGCGACAAGCTCTACATCGCGATGGGCATCCTCGGCGCCACCGTGATGCCGCACAACCTCTACCTGCACTCGTCGATCGTGCAGACGCGTCGTTACGAGGAGTCGGCGGAGGGCAAGCGCGAAGCGGTGCGCTATGCCTTTGCCGACAGCACGATCGCGCTGACCTTCGCGCTGTTCATCAATGCGGCGATCCTGATCGTGGCGGCGGCGACGTTCCACACGAGCGGCAACACGGGCGTCGCCGAAATCCAGGATGCGTACAAGCTGCTGACGCCGCTGCTGGGCGCCGGGGCGAGCACGGTGTTCGCGATCGCGCTGCTCGCGAGCGGGCAGAATTCCACGCTCACCGGCACCCTCGCCGGCCAGATCGTGATGGAGGGCTTCCTCGACCTGCGGCTCCAGCCGTGGGTGCGCCGGCTGATCACGCGCGCCATCGCGATTGTGCCCGCCGGGGTCACGGCTATCTTCTTCGGCGCCAGCGGGACGGCGAAGCTGCTGGTGCTGAGCCAGGTGATCCTGAGCCTGCAGCTGTCGTTCGCCGTCTTTCCGCTCATCCTGTTCACGTCCGACCGTCGCAAGATGGGCGACCTCGTGAACGCCACGTGGACCACCGCGCTGGGCTGGTTGGTGGCGATCGTGATCGCGGTGCTGAACGCGTGGCTCCTCGTGCAGACCGTGCGCACGTGGTTCGCCTGACGGGCTCCCCTGGCTGATTGCCGCATGTATCGCCGCATCCTCGTTCCGCTCGAGAACTCCGGCACCGACGCCTGCATTCTGGCGCACGTGCGGGACCTCGCGCGGCACTGCGGCGCGCGCGTGCTGCTCGTGCACGTGGCCGACGGCTGGGCCGCGCGCAACCAGGAGGCGCTGGCCCTGCGCGAGAGCGACGAGATGCGGAAGGACCGCGCCTATCTCGAGGCGCAGGCCACCGCGCTCCGCGATGGCGGACTCGACGCCGAGGCGGTGCTCGCGGGCGGTGATCCCGCGAAGGAGATCGTCGCGATCGCCGAGCGCGAGCGCTGCGACCTGATCGCGATGGGCACGCACGGCCATCGCCTGCTGGCCGACATCGTGCTGGGGAGCGTGGCCAACACGGTGCGCCACCTCTCCATGGTGCCGGTGCTGCTGGTGCGCGACCCGCACCTGGCCCCCGCGAAGGGCAGCGCGTGAGCGCACGGAAGGTGGCGCGCCCCGCAGAGCGTGGCCACTCCGGTGGCGGTGCGCGCCACGGGGCGGCGGACGGCGAGCCGCTGACCGGTTCCGTCGAGGACTACCTCAAGGCGATCTACGAGCTCGAGGAGATGACCGGCCTGGCCGCGGCGACCAACGCCATCGCGGAGCGGTTGGACATCGCGCCGCCCTCGGTGAGCGGGATGCTGCGGCGGCTCGCCGCGCTCGAACTGCTTTCGTACGAGCGCTACAAGGGGGTGAGCCTCACCGCGAGTGGTCGCCGGGCGGCGCTCCGCATGTTGCGCCGGCACCGGGTGATCGAGGCGTACTTGGCCGGTGAGCTCGGGTACCCGTGGGACCGCGTGCACGCGGAAGCGGAACGGCTCGAGCACGCCGCGAGCGACGAGCTGATCGATCGGATGGCGGCTGCGCTAGGCCATCCGGCACACGATCCGCACGGGGCGCCGATTCCGACGCGTGACGGTACGCTGGTGATGGTGCCGCGCCAGATGCTGGCCGAACAAGCGGTGGGATCGCGCGCGCGCGTGGCGGCGGTGGGCGACGAGGACGGCGAGCTGCTGCGATACGTGGCGTCGCTCGCGATCAAGCCGGGCACGATGGTGACGGTGGTGGCGCGCGCGCCGTTCGATGGGCCGCTGACGGTGGAAGTGGCGGGGAAGGGAACCAAGGCGCAGCGCACGCACGTTGTGGGAAGTACGGTGGCGCGTGCGGTGATGGTGGATGCGCCCGTGAAGCGGAAGCGATCGACCTGAGGTCGGCGTCTTGCGCTTGGTCGTCCTCAAGCGAAGCGAAGGACCCGCTTGTCGCTCGCTAGCTTCACAAGCAGGTCCTTCGCTTCGCTTGAGGACGACAATGCTCGCGCTGCTCACCCTCGCACTCGCGGTTGCCCCTGCCGCGGACTCCACGCCGCGCGCGCGGACGATTGCCGTCGACGAGCGGCTCGCCACGGACGGCAAGCTCAAGCTGGGCGACAAGGTCGTGGTCTCTGCGGAGCCGGGCGGTGCCGGCGACACGCTGGTGATCGCGGCCTTCGTGAAGCGCAGTGCCGATCCGAGCGAGGTCGCGCGCGCCGAGTATCGCGTGCGGCTGCATCTGGCCGATGGGCAACGCGTGCTCGGGTACGGCGACCGGGTGGACCGGTTTGCCGTGGCGACGACGAGCGATTCCGCGGCCGGCGGCGCCGTTGCACGGATCAACGCATCGGCATTCGGGTTTCGCGCGCACCGGTCGGCGGAGATCGCGGTCGAGAGCTCGCGCACGTTCGCGGTCATCGACCGGTTCCACAAGGCGATCGGCGTGATCACGATCGTGGCGAGCGCGATCTTCCTGCTCTGCCTGATGCTGCTGCGCGTGGATGCGCGGCGGCGCGAGGTGGCGGCGCTCCGGCTGATGGGGATCTCGGAGCGGTCGATCGTGGGCAGCGTGGTGTTCGAGTCGGCGATCGTGGCGGGGGTCGGGAGCGTGCTCGGCGTGGGACTCGGCTTCGCGGCCTCGGCCATCGTCAACTGGTACTACCAGGGCGTGTACCGCACGCCGCTCGTCTTCTCGCTCGTGACGCCGGGGATCGTCGCGTTCGCGGTGACCTTGTCGGTGATCCTCGGGCTGGCCACCGGGGCGCTGGCCGCGCGGCGGCTGGTCAAGTTGCCACCGCTCGTGTTGCTCGGCCGATGATCTGGTCGATGGCGGCGCGTTCGCTCACGCGGCATCGCGCGCGTACGATGCTCGCGCTTGCCGGTATCGCGATCTCGTCGGCAATGCTGCTCGACATGGTGATGATGTCGAGCGGGATGCGGGAGTCGTTCCGCGAACTGCTCGAGTCGCGCGGGTTCGCGCTGCGGCTCAGTCCGCGCGGGACGCTACCGTTCGACGGCGAAGCGACGCTCGGCGGTGCGGCGGCGCTGATCGCGGCGCTTGAGCGGGATACCGACCTGACGTCGGTCGCGCCGGTGCTCGGCGGTAGCGTGCATGCACCCAAGGGCGAGGGCGCCGTGACGGCGTTCGGCATCGGGCTCTCACCCGAGGCGCAGGGCGACTACGTGCTGGTGCGCGGACGCAATGCGAGCGCGCCGGATGAGGTGGTGATGAACAGGGCGTATCTCACGGCCAGCGGGCGCCGCGTCGGCGACACACTCACGCTCGCGGCGGCGTACGATCCGCAGCTCCGCACGTTTGCCGGCGTACAACGCGTCACGATCGTCGGTGAGGCGCGCTTCACCTATCTCGCGTCCGACCAGTCGGCGGTGGCGTTGCCGCTCGCCACGCTGCAGGCGATGCGCGGCAGCGACGGGCGTGACCGGCTCTCGCTCGTGATGCTCAAGATCCGGCCCGGGCTCGATCCTGACTCGGTGGGTGCACGCATCGCGCGGGAGCAACCGCGCGTCTCGGCGCTCTCGACGCGCTCGGCCGTCAAGCAGGCGGAGGAACGGCTCGGCTATTTCCGGCAGTTGGCGCTCGTGCTCGGCAGCATCTCGCTCGTGGTGGGCTTCCTGCTCGTGTCGACCATCGTGACGGTGTCCGTCAACGAGCGACTCGGCGAGATCGCGGTGCTGCGCGCGATCGGCGTGGGCGCGCCGCGCATTGCCGCCCAGGTGATGGTCGAGGGATTGGCGCTTGCACTGAGCGGCGCGACGCTCGGCCTCGGGCTCGGGCTGGTCACGGCACGTTGGCTCAACAGCATTCTCACGGGGTTCCCGTCGTTGCCCGACCACATCTCCTTCTTCGTCTTCGAGCCCGGTGATGCGTTGAGCGCGCTCGGGCTCCTCGTCATCACTGGTTTCGTTGCGGGCGCGCTGCCGGCGTGGCGCGCGGCACGGTTGCCGATTGCGCGGACCCTGCGCACGGAGGCGATCGCATGAGCGACGCTCCTCGCAGTGAACGCGCACCAACGGTGAGCGGTACGGCCTCGAGTGATCGTGCGCGTGCCGCGGGCGACCGTGCGGGACGTGACATTGGCGACGCGCAGCGTCCGGTCGTCCTCGCCACGCGCGACGTGAAGCGTGAGTACACGCTCGGCGCGGAGACCGTGCGCGCGGTGCGTGGCATCACGCTCGAGGTGCGCGAAGGCGATTGGGTGTCGTTGGTGGGCCCGAGCGGCTGCGGCAAGAGCACGATGCTCAACCTGCTCGGCGCGATCGACCGGCCGAGTGCGGGGTCGGTGGAGATCCGCGGGCGCGACACCGCGACGCTGTCGGACAAGGAAGCGACGCTGCTGCGCCTTCGTGAAGTCGGGTTCGTCTTCCAGCGTTTCTACCTCATGCCGCAGCTCTCGGCGTTCGAGAACGTGGAGCTGCCGATGGCGGAAGCCAAGGTGCCCGCGGCGGAGCGGAAGGCGCGCGTGATGGAACTGCTCAGCTACGTGGGGCTCGCGTCGCGCGCGCAGCACCGGCCGAGCGAGTTGTCGGGCGGCGAGCAGCAGCGCGTGGCGATTGCGCGCGCGCTCGCGAACCGGCCGGCCTTTCTCCTCGCGGACGAACCGACGGGCGAACTCGATGCCGCGACGGGCGCCGACGTGATCGCGCTCCTCGCTCGATTGAACGCGGATGGCACGACGCTCGTGATCGTGACGCATGACGAGACGCTCGCGCGCGCGGGTCGGCGCGTGGTGTCGCTGCGCGATGGTCAGGTCGTGAAGGACGAGGCGACGTGATCCTCAGGCTCGCGCTCCGCAACGTGGTACATCAGCCATGGCGCACGGCGCTGCTCTTCGCCGGTTTCGGCATCGGTGTGGGCGTGATGATCGTGTTGCTTTCGGTGGGGGCCGCGATGCTGGCGCAGGCGCGCGACGAGAAGCTCGTGGGCGGCGGGCAGGTCACGGTGCTGCCTGAAGGGCTCGACCTCGAGGTCATGAAGACCGGTGGCGTGGGCGGTCTTTACTTCTCGATCCAGAACGCACGGTTCGTCCAACGGCAGCTGCTGGCGTCACCGCGACTGACGCATCTCGTGCGTGCGGTGGCGCCGCAGATCGAGGGAAAGACGCTCTGGATGCGCAGCGGCACTGAGGAGTGGTCGGTGCGCGCGACGGCGGAGGTGCCGTCGGCGACGCGCGCGGTGGGGGCGTCGCCCGCACTCGCGAGCGGCGCGTGGGAAGACGATGAGAGCGATCGGCGCTGGACGGCGCCGACCGCGCGCGAGCTGCGCAACGACCTCGACCACTTTCACCTGCCGCCGGCGGATCGCAGCGCCACCGAGCGCGAGAGCTGGGGCGAGTGGCACTACGTGAACGTGCTCTGGAAGGGCGGGCAGAAGTGGGCGTTCCTGACGTGGATGATCGCCGGCGACGTGCCCGATGGCCGCTGGGGCGGGCAGCTGCTCTTCACGCTGCACGCCAACGGCCAGCGTGCGCGGCGCTTCGCGCTCCAGGTGCCGCCGAGCCGCGTGCGGTACTCGACGGACGCGGCGGACCTCGTGGTCGGGCCGGGTGCCGTGCGGGTGACGGAGCGCGGCACGTACGTGGTGACGGGCAGCGCGCGCGGCGAGGGAGCGGACGCAGGCCACACGGCCACGGTGACGCTCGAGGTGACGCCCTCGCCGCGCGCGTATTTCCCGGGCGCATCGCTCGGCGACGGAAACCCGGGCGGCCTGGTGAGCGGCTACGCGGTGCCGGCGCTGCGTGCGGAGGCCACGGGCACGATCTGCGTCGACGGCGCGTGTGAGCGGATCGACAACGCGCCAGCGTATCACGATCACAACTGGGGGTTGTGGCGCCGCGTCGAGTGGGAGTGGGGCGAGGCGCGCACGGGCGAGTACTCGATGCTGTTCGGGCGCGTGCGACAGGCGGATTCGAGCGCGGCGAATGCGCCGATCTTTCTCTACCTCGTGGATTCGCTCGGCTTTCGCGCACTCTTCCGTCCGAAGACGATCGCGTGGGATGATGCGCGGCGGATCGTCGTGGATGGGAAGGCGGTGATGGTGCCGCAGCGCGGCACGATGTCGGACACTCGCGGTGCGGACACGTTGGTGGTATCGCTCGAGGTCGAGGACGCGGTGGGCAGCGACACGCGGCGCGGGTTGATCGAGCGGGGCGAGAGTGCGGTGGCGCGCGACGTGCCGCGTCCGTACTTCATCCAGCTCAAGGGGACGGCGCACATCACGGGTCGGCTTGGCGGTGTGCGCATCGACGAGCGCGGACCGAGCTTCTTCGAGACGTACCGGTAGGCGGTAGTGCGGACTGCGCCGGGCGACATGCGGCGCGGGTCGTCGAGAGTGTCGGAGGAAAGCGACAACCACAGTCTTGGCGCAGTCCGTAACATGTTGTACTACAATGACTTGGGTAGTCAAACCGTCGGCATGATACCTGCATCTTGGAACAGCGTGTTCGGCATGCGCTTCTGATGCCGTCAGAGAATTCCTACTTTTCCTGCCATCCGGAGTCAGACCGATGCTTCGCCTTCCGTCCACGCGTCATCCACTCACCACCCTGGCCGTCGCGAGCGCCATCATCCTCGCGGCCTGCAGCGAGAAGTCGCTGGTGGCGCCGCAGAAGACGGTGGCCGTCAATCGCGCATCGTCGGGCGTCTTCGCCACCTCGATCGGCGACTACACGTGGGCCGACGTGAACAAGAACGGCATCCAGGATGCTGGTGACCTGCCGCTCGGCAACGTCACGGTGAACCTCTTCGCCGGGTCGACCTGCTCGGGTTCGCCAATCCAGACGATGACGAGCGATGCGATCACCGGCTACTACCTCTTCTACGTGAACGCGGGGACGTACTCGCTTCACGCGGTGACGCCGGCGGGCTATGCGCCGACGACCGCGAACGTCGGCGGCGATCGTGAGCTCGACAGCAATCCCTCGTGTTCGTCGGTGACGCTCGCGGACGGCGATTTCGACAACTCGTTCGACTATGGCTACGTGGTGAAGCCGGTCGTGGCGCAGGGGTGCACCCCGGGCTACTGGAAGAACCACAGCAGGTGGCCGTCGCCGTACGTGCAGAGCACGCCGTTCAGCAGCGTGTTCGCGAATGCCTTCCCCGGCATGACGCTGCAGCAGGTGCTCTCGCAGGGCGGCGGTGGCTTGAGCGCGCTCGGCCGCCAGACGGTGAGCGCCCTGCTCAACGCCGGATCGATCGGCGGGCCGAACTTCCCGCTCTCGCAGGCGCAGGTGATCAGCCAGTTCAACGCTGCGTACGCGGCCAAGGTGTACGACCCGACCAAGAACTACTTCGAGTCGCTCACCGATTCGTACGCCGGCATCGTCTGCCCGCTCAACTAGCACACCACGCTCCAGTCGGTTCCGCGCCCGCCCGTCTTCGTGACGGGTGGGCGCGCGATGTTCGAGGCGTACACTCGGCCGGATTACAACAAGCGAAGGCGATACATTGGGGCGTGCCGCACCACCAGCAGCCTCCCACACGCCGCATCGCCATGTCGCGCTCCCTTGCCTTCGTTGCCCTGCTCGCGTTAACCGCGCCCGCACTCGTGGCGCAGCCACGCCCCGACCGCGCCGAGCATCACAGCTTCAGCATCAGCGACTTCCGCACCGAGAGCGGCGCCGTGCTGCCCAAAGCGACGGTGGAGTACGGCACCTACGGCCACCTCAATGCGGCGCGCGACAACGCGATCCTGCTGCCGTCGCACTACATGGCCAACCACCACGGCTACGAGTGGTTGATCGGGCCGGGCAAGGCGCTCGATACGGCGCGCTACTACCTCGTGGCCACGGAGCTCTTCGGCAACGGCCACTCGTCGAGCCCGAGCAACACGGCCGAGCCGTTTCACGGGCCGCGCTTCCCGGTGATGACGATCCGCGACAACGTCGAGGCGGTACGACGGTTGCTCGCGGAGGACCTCAAGATCACGCACGTGAAGGCGATCATCGGCTTCTCGATGGGCGCGCAGCAGGCGTTCCAATGGGCCGTCTCCCACCCGGGCTTCGCCGATCGCATCGTGGCGACGAGCGGCACCGCGAAGACGTGGCCGCACGGGGTCGTGCGGCTCGAGGGACAGATCAGCGCACTCACCGCCGATCCCGCCTTCGCCAACGGCGACTACACCACCACGCCCGCACGTGGCCTCTCGGCCTTCGGCATGGTGTGGGCCGGATGGCTCTACTCGCAGGAGTGGTGGCGCAAGGAGCTCTGGAAGACGAACGCCGCACCGGGCGCGACGTTCGAGACGGTCGTCGAACGGTTCCGCTCGAACTTCATTCCCGGAGCCGACGCCAACAACCTGATCCTGCAGATGCGCACGTGGGAGCGGCACGACGTGGGCACCACACCCGGCATGGACGGCGACATCGCGAAGGCACTCGGCTCGATCCGCGATCCCTTTCTCTACATGCCGAGCGAGACGGACATGTACTTCCCGATCGGGGACGCGACGTACGAGGCGAGCCTCATGAAGACGGTGACGTTCGCGCCGATCAAGTCGCTCTGGGGGCACACGGCCGGGGCGGCGAGCAATCCCGCCGACGCGAAGTTCCTCAACGAGACGATCGGGAACTTCCTCAAGTAGGCGTCAGCCCTTCTGCAGGAACTTCTCGACCGCCGGCCACACCAGCTCGGGCCGCTCGGCGTACGTGAAGTGCGCCGCCTTGGGCACCTTCACCAACTCGGCCATCGGCAGGCTCGTGACCCACTCGGTCACGAGGTCCATCGGAATCGCCTCGTCCTCGCCATGCACGACGAGCGTGGGCACGGCGAGGGTGCGCAGGCGGGCACGCAGATCCCAATCGCCGTATGACGCCATGACGACGCGATTGGTGGTGCCCAGTCCGTAGCGGATGCCGGCGGGGTCCGAGGCACAGAGATCGGACTTGATGAGCGGAAGCGTGCGCGCGGGCTCGGAGAGTCGCGGCTTCATGGCGGCGGCCCAGTAGTCGCGACAGGCGGCGCGGACATCGGCGTTGGCGTCCGCCAGGCGGCGCGCCGCACTCGCGAGCAGCGCACCGTCGGCTGAGTCCATGCGGGGGCGGACGTTACGCGCGAAGCGCTGCCAGAAGTCGCCGCGGCGCGGTGGCACGGGTCCGAAGAAGACCATGCGCCGCACGTGCGTCGGATGTGCGAGGGCGTACGAGGCCGCGAGCAGCGGACCGTACGAGTGGGCGACGAGCGTCGTGCGCTCGAGCTTGAAGTGGGCGCGCACGTCGTCGAGATCAGCGATCTGCCGCGCGACGACGAGCTGCGTGGTGTCGGCGGGCAAGGTGGAGCGTCCCGCACCGCGCTGGTCGTAGAAGATCACGACGTGCGTAGCGCCAAGTGGAGCGAAGTCGCCGGCGATGCTCTCGAGATCCACGCCCGGGCCACCGTGGATGGCGATCAGCGTATCCGTCCCCTGCCCGACGATCCGGTAGAAGAGCCGCGCGGAGTCGGAGGTGACGACGTAGCCCTCGCGGGCGACGGCCGGGGCGGTGTTGCCGTGGCAGGCCGCAATGGCGGCGAGCGCGAGCGTGCAGGCGAGGTGTCGGCGCATGTCAGGGAAGCTGTGCGCGCACGCGCGCACGCGCCACGGGGCGCGGTGGCATTCCCCGCAAGCACGCACCAACTTTGCGCGCATGTCTTCCACGAAGCGCGTCTGCGTCATCGGTGCGGGCCCGAGCGGACTCGCCGCTGCCAAGAACTGCCTCGCGAGCGGTCTCGAGGTCGTCGTCTACGAGAAGAACGACCAGGTGGGCGGCAACTGGGTCTTCAACGCCAGCACGGGCCACTCGAGCGTCTACGAGAACACGCACATCATCAGCTCGAAGGCGTGGTCCGAGTACGAGGACTACCCGATGCCGACCGAGTATCCGGAGTATCCGAGCCATCGCCAGCTGCAGGCGTACTTCGAGGGCTACGCGCACCGCTTCGGCGTGATGGACGTGATCCGCTTCGGCCACACAGTGGAGCACGTCGCGCCGCTGCCGGGGAACGCGTGGGAAGTTCGAGTGTCAGCGCCGGACGGCACGACCTCCACCCAACGCTTCGACGCGCTGATGGTGTGCAACGGGCATCACTGGGATCCCAAGTATCCGTCGTACGAGGGCACGTACACCGGTCGCTTCCTCCATTCCCACGACTTCAAGGGCGTCGACGAGTCGTGGCGTGGGAAGCGCGTGCTCGTGATCGGCGGCGGGAACTCGGCCTGCGATGTTGCCGTGGAATCGGCGCGACTCGCGCGCACCGTGTGCCTCTCGATGCGCAGCCCGCAGTGGTTCTTTCCGAAGTTCCTCTTCGGGCAACCGACGGACGTCTTCGCGGCCAAGTCGGCGTGGGTGCCGGCGAAGATCCGGCAGATGACGTTCCGCGTCATGTTGCACCTGCTGCAGGGTCCGTACAGCCGCTACGGGCTCCCGGAGAATCCGCGGCCACCGCTCACGCAGCACCCGACGCTCAACTCCGACCTGCTCGACTACATCCGCCACGGGCGCGTGAAGCCGCGGAAGGGGATCGCGCGCTGGGATGGTCTCGACGTCACCTTCAGTGACGGCACGCGCGAGGCGTTCGACATCATCTGCGCCTGCACGGGCTTCTGGACGACGTTCCCGTTCTTCGACGAGTCGTTCATCAGCTTCAAGCGGCTCGAGAAGATTCCGCTCTACCGCAAGATGCTGCACCCGGCGCACCCGACGCTCTACTTCATCGGCCTCTTCCAACCGCTCGGCTGCATCTGGCCGCTGGCCGACTACCAGGCGCGCATCGCGTGTCTCGAGCTGCTCGGAGCGTACCGGCGCCCGGCGAAGCTCGAGGCGGCGATCGCCGAGGAGATCGCGCATCCGCACTACGCGTTCGACGGCGGACAGCGACATGCGGTCGAGGTGGACTACGGGAAGTTCCGCGCGGAGCTGGCGCGCGAGTTGCGATCTGCCGGCGTCGAGATCGGCGCACCACCCGCAGGGCGCGCGGGGCACTACAAGGCGGCTCCGAGGAAGAGCGCCTGATGGCGTTACGACTTGTCGTCGGACATCGGGCCGGCCGCACAGGCATCGCGACCGGCGCGCGACGGCACCACCGGTAGCGGCAAGGTGGCAGCGGTGGCAGCCGAGAGGCGCGTGGGATCGCTCAGGTCGAAGAGGTAGAGCCACGCGCCGCCGATGAACGGCGGCATGGTCGACTGCGTGACTGCGAGGCTGTCGCGCTGCACACCGATGGTGCGGAGGTACTGCGTCATCGTGCTGCGCGCCGCGTCACGCCCGATGTCCCACGTGACGAGGAGCCAGACGCGCGAACGGCCGCGGAACTGGTCGAGTTCGGCGAGGTAGGCGCGTGCTTGTCCGGCGTGACAGCCGCCCGCGACATACGCCGCGCCGCTCATTCCGCGTGCGGGCCCGTAGAACGCCATGCCCTGGCGTGCACCGGCGAAGACGTAGATCGCATCGCCCTCCACCCGGTGTGACTGCAAGTACGCGAGCGCCGTCGGAATCTCCTGGATGCGGTGCGGTGGCGGATACTCCGAGAGTGCACGCAGCGGATCGGCGAGCCAGAGCCCGACCCATCCGATGGCGAGCCACACGGCGCGCTTTTGCAACCGTTGCGCCGCCATCTCGACCGTCGCGCCGACGAGGATCAACAGGCACGGCGTGAACCAGAGGAGCATGTAGCGCTCGAACGGATGCACGCCGAGTGCGGCCGCGACAATGGCCACGAGCGCGGGGATGATGAGGAGGAGCGCCGTGCGCCCGTGCGTGCGCCAGAGCGGCCAGGCGCCGGCGACGGCGGCCAACGTGAAGGCTGCGGGCGCGAGATAGTGGAATTGCTGGATGCCGAACGATCGCTGCACCGCGAGCCAGACCCAGAGGAGCTGGTGTCCGACGTGTGGGAAGGAGGGCGGATATCCGGTGGCGTAGACGGCGCGGGTTGCCGCTTCCGCATCCGCGCTGAGCGTCATGGAAGGACTGAAGTACACGGCGACCGCGACCGCCATCCAGACCATCGCGAGCGCTATGGTCCAGCGCAGTCGCGAGAAATCGCGTCGCGCCACCGACTTCGTGATCAGGGTGAGCACCAGCGCGGCCGCGGCCAGCGCGGCCATCTGCCCGACGGCGAGCAGCAGCACGATGACGCCACCCGTGCGCAGCGCCTCGCGCGCGCCGAGCGGCCCGCGCAAGAGTGGCAGCCCGAGCGTGAGCACGCCGAGGGACGTCGCCACTTCGACGCCGCCGAACGGCCGCACGTGCGTGCCGAACACGATGAACGGCAGGCCCAGCGCCATGAGGGCGACGGCGACGAGCTGGCCCCAACCGCCGACGAAGGTGCGCGCGAGACGTGCGGTGAGCAGCAGCGCGATGATGGCGGAGCAGACGGGCAGGAGCCGGAGGACCCACGGCTCCGCGCCGAACAGGCTGACGAATCCCTTTTGCAGGGCGAAGAAGCCGGGTGTCGCGGTCTGCGACCAGGCCGGGGGCACCGTCAGGAGTCGCTCGAACGACCGCTCCGTGATGTTGCGCGCCATCGCCAGGTCGCCCGTGGCGAGCGCCGGCGGCCAGAACATCGGCACGAGGCGCAGCGCGATGCCGGCCACGATGAGCGCGGTGATCACCGTCCGCAGCCAGCGGGGCTCAGTGGTATCGGTGGGGATGTTCGGAGCGCTCAGGCGGATCTCGCGGTCGGACGTGACGGAACTCAGTCAGAGACACGCAACTGTGACACGCAACTGTCATGCCAGCGAGTGCCTTTTCGCTACTTCGCCGCGAACACGTGCAGCATGCCGAGGGCGTGATGCGGCGTGCCGCCTAGGTGCTGTCCCTGCCGGATGGCGCAGAGGATGGCGTAGCGCCCCGGGGGCAGGTTGACGGACATCCACACCTCGCCGCCGGGGAAGATGTCACCACCACCGCCGACGGGGGTGAGCGGCGGCATGCCCGCCTCGCCACCCTGCGCCCACGCAATCCAATCGGCGACTTCCTTGCCCGGCGAGAGGTGCAGGATGTCCATCTCGTGCGGTTCGGTGCCACGATTCGTGACGTGAATGCGGTGCGCACCGGCTCGAACGGTGTCGGGAAAAGTGAACGCGTAGTCGACGAGACCGAGCTCCAGATCCGCGGCTGGTGGCGTGCTGTCCGCGGTGATGGTGGGTCCGGCGCGCACGATCAGATCCATCGCCATGCCGCGATCCAGGTGATCGCCCTTGGTGCAGATGACCACGTAGCGTCCCGGGATGAGCCGCACCCACGCGTCGCTCGAATCGCCCGGCATGGTGAGTCCGGTGCCACCGACATCGGCAGCAAAGTCGGGCCACGAGTTGCCAGCCTTCCATTGTTCCACGTACCGCTCGGCGGTGCCGGCGTCGGAGGTCATGCGCGTGAGGATCGCCTCGTGCATGTCCGAGCCTTCGTTGACGAGGCGCAGGTGCACGATGCCCGCCGGCAAGGAGGCGGGCACGTCGAAGGTGAAGTCATGCGCGACGAGGCGCACGACGGGCCCCTCGGGTGCCGTCGCCTTGCGGCAGCTGGCCGCCGCGAGCGCGAGTGCGGCAGCGAGCGCGCCGGTGGCGAGTCGCACGCGAGCTACGGCCGCACCGCGTTGGAGTCCAGCTGCGCCATGGTGGCCATCGAGGGCCCGCGCTCGCGCTGCAGGCGTCGCGCGACCGCCTCGGTTTCGCGCATGACGCGCAACAGGTTGCCGCCCATGATGCCCTTGACCTCGGCTTCGCTGTGGCCGCGGCGCAGCAACTCTGCCACCACGTACGGGAAGCGGGAAACGTCTTCGAGCCCGACCGGATGAATCTCGAGCGATCCGAGGTCGGCGCCGATGCCGACGTGACCGGGCCCCGCGACCTTGATGATGTGCTCGATGTGGTCGACGTACTGGCCGAGCGTGCCGCGTGGAATCTCGGGTCCGTTGATGTACGCGCCGAACGCCGAGTCGACCTTGGCGGGATCATTCGGGAACAGCTTGCGGAACCTGCGCTCGACCTCGAAGACGTCGCGCATCTTGACGGCTCCCACCGGATCGACGAAGCCGGGATAGGCGTTGGCCATCACCACGCCGCCCTTCCTGCCGACGATCGCAAGAATGGAATCCGGCACGTTCCGCGGGTGGTCAGCGAGGGCGCGTGCGGATGAATGCGAGAAGAAAAGTGGCGCGACGCTCGTGCGCGCGACGTCGCTCATGACGCCATCGGAGACGTGCGAGATGTCGACCATCATGCCGAGCCGGTTCATCTCGCGCACGACCTCGTGGCCGAACGGCGTCAGCCCCTTGTGGCGTGCGGAGTCGGTGGCGGCGTCGGCCCACGGAATGGTGGAGCCGTGGGTGAGCGTCATGTAGCGCACCCCCATGCCGTGGAACTCGCGCAGCACGGACAAGTTGTTCTCGATGGCGTGGCCGCCCTCGATGCCGATGAGCGAGGCGATCTTGCCGGCCTTGAAGGCGCGCATGATGCCATCGGCGGAGGTGGCCTCCTGCAGCACCTTGGAGCGCGCGTTCATGCGGTGGATCTGGTCGATGAGCACGATCGCCTGCTTGGCGGCGCCGTGGCCGTCGTACATCGAGGGCACGTACGCGGCCCAGAACTCTGCACCCACGCCACCGGCCTTGAGGCGCGGCAGGTCGGTATCGATGCGCGCGAGCGGCTTTTCGGGGTCGTCCTTGCTGAAGTCGCCGTGCGAACGCGCCTCGAGCATTTCGGGCAGGTCGTTGTGCGTGTCGATGAACGGCGCCTGCTTCATGAGCCGCCTCGCTTGCGGCAGGAAACTCGCGAGGTCCTTCTGCTGCGCAGCGGCGGGGGTTGCGACCGTGACGGCCGCCAGGAGGAGGGGGACGAGGACGCGACGCATCGGCAGGCTCAGGAGGGAAGGGTGAGGCGTTCGACGGTGCCGGAGAGCACCGTGCCGTTGATGTCCACGTAGAGCTGTCCGTCGGTCACGGAGAGGGCGAGCTTGACGCGCTTGTCGAGGTGATCGGCGAGCGACGCGAGCAGCTCGCGGTCCATGGCGAAGATGTCCACGTCGCCGGCGCGGTGGATGCGCGCGCCTTCGTAGCCGCGCAGGAGGACGCGCGGGTCCTTCTGCGTGTAGAGCGCGACGCGCGGCGCCGCCTTGCTCGCCTTGTGCAGGCGCGCGGCGTCGGGGGCGCCGACTTCGATCCAGGCCGTGATGGTGCCGGTCAGGTCGCGGACAAGAATGGCGGGTTCGTCGGGGTCGCTCAGGCCGCCCTTCGAGAAGGCGATGCCCTCGGTGTACTCGAGGCAGTAGGCGAGCACGCGCGTCCAGAGGTAGTCCTCGGTCTCGCTCGGGTGGCGCGCCACCTTGAGGGAGAGCGTTTCGTAGACGTGGCGATCGACATCGTTGACGGCGATGTCGAACGTGGACACGGTGGCGGTGAGGGCCATGGCGGGAGTCTCCCCCGGCTCGCCTACGGTTGCGGCTTCGGGTTGCTCATGTAGTCCACCGCGAGCATGACCATCGCGCGGATGCCGTTGGGTAGTGCGCCCTCGTCGGCGAAGAACAACGGCGAGTGGTTGGCGGCCACCTTGCTCATGTCCTGTCCCTTGGGCGACACGCCCAGCCCGATGAAGACACCGGGCACCTTCTCCTGGAAGAAGGAGAAATCCTCGGAGCCGGTCACGAGTCCGCTCTCGATCACGCCGCTCGCACCGGCGGCACGTTGCAGCGTCGGCCACATCTTCTTCGTCAGGTCGACGTCGTTCTTCGTCACGTGATAGCCCGAGTCGATGATCACCCTGGCCGAGCCGCCACTCGCCATTGCGGTGTGCGTCGCGATGCTCGTGATCTTCCGGAAGATGTCGTTGCGCATCTCCTGGTCGAAGGTGCGGATCGAGAGGAGCATGACCGCCGAGTCGGGGATGATGTTCGAGCGCAGTCCGCCCTGGAACGCGCCGATCGTGACGATGGCGGGCACCTTGGTGATGTCGATCTGGCGGCTCACGACCGTCTGCAGCGCGCCGACGATCTGCGCGCCCACGACGATCGGGTCGACGCCGCCCCACGGTTGCGCGCCGTGGGTCTGGCGTCCCTTGACGATGATCGTCGCGCTGTTGGCCGCGGCGAGCCACGGTCCCGGCTTGGTGATGATCGCGCCGAGCGGCCCCGGAAAGACGTGCAGGCCGAAGACGGCATCGACCTTCGGATTCTCGAAGGCGCCATCGCGCAGCATCGGCGCGGCGCCGCCCTCGCCGTTCGGCGCGCCTTCCTCTGCCGGCTGGAAGATGAACTTGACCGTGCCGGGCAGCCTGTCCTTCATGCCGCTCAGCACTTCGGCCGCGCCCATCAGGATCGCGACGTGATTGTCATGGCCGCAGGCATGCATCACGCCCACGGGCGCGCCGCGATACGTGCCCTTGACCTTCGACTTGAACGGAAGATCGACCTGTTCCTCGACAGGCAGGCCGTCCATGTCGGCGCGGAGTGCGACCACCGGACCCGGCTTGCCGCCGCGCAGGATGCCGACGACGCCGTGACCACCGACGTCGGTCCGGACCTCCATGCCGAGCGCGCGGAGGTGATCGGCGACGAGCTTCGACGTGCGCACTTCCTCGCCCGAGAGCTCCGGATGCTCGTGGATGTCGCGCCGCCACGAGACGACCTTCGCGCTCACCGCATCGACGCGCTTGTTGATGTCGGCATCGAGCGGGCCGGCGGCTCCCTTCTGCGCCATGGCGGGCGACGCCCCGCGGGCGGCCATGAACAGGGCGAGCATGATCGGCGCGAGCACGTGCCGCGCGAGAGTACGGAAAGCAGGCATCGTCGTCGGGGGCGCTGGGATGACGAGAAGATCGGGCGGACGTCCGGGAAGCTACCGTCGGTGCGATAGCTTGGGAGCGTCGTGTCCGGTGTTCCCCGGTCGGTGTCCATGTCCGCCCACGTCACCCAGTCGCCGTCCGTCGCGCCGCACGCCGCGCCCTTGCCATTGGCGTCGGCCGACTTGATGTCGCTCGCTGCGCTGCCCGCGGGAGACGTGCTGATGTCGCTCGGACTCGGCGCCACGGGTCTCACGGCAGATGCGGTGACGCGATTGCGCGCCCAGTTCGGGCCCAACCACATCGCGCACGAGAAGCCGCCGACACTGCTCCAGCTGATCTGGCGCGGCGTCGCGAATCCGTTCAGCGCGGTGCTCGTCGTGCTCGCGGCACTCTCGGCCGTCACCGGCGACGTGCGCACGACCGTCGTGATCAGCGCGATGATCGTGCTCAGCGCCGTGCTGCGCGTGGTGCAGGAGCATCGTTCGCATCAGGCCGCGGCGGAGCTGACGGCGCTCGTGCGGACGCGCGCGTCGGTCGTGCGCGCGGGCTCCGCCAAGCCGGTCGAGTTGCTGATGGACGACCTCGTGCCGGGCGACATCGTGCACGTCTCCGCCGGCGACATGATGCCCGCCGACGTACGCCTGCTCACGGCCAAGGACCTCTTCGTGAGCCAGTCGGCGCTCACCGGCGAGTCGATGCCGGTGGAGAAGGACGAGACGCCGCTGAGCGGCGCGGTGGCGGCGGGCGGCGCTGTCGATCAACGCACGCTCGCGTTCCTCGGCACGAGCGTCGTGAGCGGATCGGCGACCGCGGTGGTGCTCGCCACCGGCGGCCGCACGATGCTCGGCGCCACCGCGCATGGCGTGGCCGGCAAGCGCCCGCCGACGTCGTTCGACCGGGGCGTGGCGTCGGTGAGCTGGCTGCTGATCCGCTTCATGCTCGTGCTCGCACCGCTGGTGTTCGTGATCAACGGCGTGACCAAGGGGAACTGGGTCGAGGCGTTCCTCTTCTCGCTCGCAGTGGCGGTGGGGCTCACGCCTGAGCTGCTGCCGATGATCGTCACGGTGAACCTCGCCAAGGGCGCCGTGGCGATGGCGAAGAAGAAGACCGTGGTCAAGCGCCTCGAGGCGATCCAGAATTTCGGCGCGATGGACGTGCTCTGCACCGACAAGACCGGCACGCTCACGCAGGACAAGATCGCGCTGCTTCGCCATGTCGACGCGCGCGGCCGCAGCGACGATCGCGTGCTGCACCTCGCGTGGATCAACAGCGCGCTGCAGACCGGGCTGCGCAACCTGCTCGATCATGCGGTGCTCGACTACCACGAGGCCGGTGGGCATCCGCAGGAGCCGTCGCGCGAGCGGAAGGTCGACGAGATTCCGTGGGACTTCACCCGCAAGTGCATGAGCGTCGTGGTGGAGATTGCGCCCGGCACGCATGAGCTCGTCTGCAAGGGGGCACTCGAGGAGATCCTCGATCGCTGCTCGGCGGTGGCGGATGGCGCGTCGTCGGTGCCACTGGGTGACGGCGAACGCACGGCCGCGCTCGCGCTCGTCGAGTCGATGAACAGCGACGGGCTGCGCGTGGTGGCCGTCGCCTGGCGCGACTTTCCCGCGCGCAGCGGGGCGTACACGGTGGCCGACGAGACCGGGCTCACGCTCGCGGGCTATCTCTGCTTCCTCGACCCGCCCAAGGAATCGGCGCGGGCGGCGCTCGCCGCACTCGCGGCACAGGGGGTGCGCGTGGTGGTGCTCACGGGCGACGGCGACGTGGTGACGCGTCGCGTTTGCCACGAGGTGGGACTGCCGCCGGGTCGCGTCGCGCTCGGTGCGCAGATTGAAGCGCTGGATGACGCCGCCCTCGGCGCGCTCGCCGAGGAGGTGGCGGTCTTCGCCAAGCTCTCGCCGCCGCAGAAGGCGCACATCATCCGTGCCCTGCGATTGCGCGGGCACACGGTGGGCTTCATGGGGGACGGCATCAACGATGCCGGCGCCCTCAAGGAAGCCGACGTCGGGATCTCGGTGGACACGGCGGTGGACATCGCCAAGGAGTCCGCCGACATCATCCTGCTCGAGAAGAGCCTGCTGGTGCTCTCCGCCGGCGTGACCGAAGGACGTACGATCTTCGGCAACATCATGAAGTACATCAAGATGACCGCGAGCTCGAACTTCGGGAATGTCTTCAGCATGGTGATCGCGAGCGCGTTCCTGCCGTTCCTGCCGATGCTGCCGATCCAGCTGCTCGTGCAGAACCTGCTCTACGACTTCTCGCAGACGACGATCCCGTTCGATCGGATGGACGCCGAGTATCTGGCGGTGCCGCGCCGCTGGGAGGCCACCGACATCGGGCGCTTCATGCGCTGGATCGGGCCGGTGAGTTCGCTCTTCGACGTGTTCACGTTCGCGCTGCTGTGGTACGTCATCGGCGCCCGGACGCCGGCGCAGGCGTCGCTCTTCCAGTCGGGGTGGTTCATCGAGGGACTACTCTCGCAGACGCTGATCGTGCACATGATCCGCACCACCAAGGTGCCGTTCATCGAGAGTCGCGCGGCGTGGCCCGTGCTCGCGATGACCGGCGTCGTGATGGCGGTGGGACTCGTGCTGCCCTTCACGCCCGCCGGCGCGTATCTCGGCATGCAGCCGCTGCCGGGGGTGTTCATGGGGTGGCTCGTGGCGTTGCTGCTCGGGTACGCGGTGCTCACGCAGCTCATCAAGCGCGTGTACATCCACCGACTCGCGACCTGGCTGTAGCTGACCGCGAGGCACAGCCGCGGCTCGCACGGCTCGGTTCACCTGCACGCGCCGTGCGCCGCGCTTGC
>JANYHJ010000087.1 GCA_025359135.1 Gemmatimonadota bacterium
CCAGCAGGTCCTTCGCTGCGCTCAGGACGACGAGCCCCTACCGGAGCTTGATCGTCAACGTCTGCTTCTGACGCTTCCGCACCACCACGAGCTTCACGCCGCCCTCGTCCACGTCGCGCAGCGCACGCATCACCTGGTCCGGCCGCACCACCGGCATCTCGTTCGCGCGCACGATCACGTCGCCGCCCTTGAGTCCCGACTGCTCCGCCGGTGAGCCGCGCGCCACCGACACCACGAACACGCCGTCCTCGACGCCGGTCAGCTCCGCCAGGTCCTGCGACAGGCGCCGCAGCTCGGCGCCCGCGAAAAAGTCGCCGTTCGAGTACACGAACGTGAACCCGTTCTGGTCGTCCGGCCGCATCGCGATCGCCGGCCCTGGCATGGGCGCGAACGTCACCGTCCCGGTCGGGCGCGGCGCACGTGGCGCCCTCGGCGCTGCGGCCGGCGTCGGCCCCTCATCCGAGAACGAGATGATCACCGGCTGGATCGCCTCGGCGAACGACCGGTCCACCGCTGCACAGGCGTCAGGTGAGTCGTTCAACCGCTTGGCCACGACCAGCGAGAACGCCTTGTTCTCGCCGTTGCGGCGCACGACCACCGGCAGCTTCGTGCCCGGCTTGAGCAGCATGTCGAAGCGCACGATGCCCTTGAGCACGTCGGTCGTGCCGAGCTCCATGATCGAGTCGCCGCGCACGATGCCCGCCTTCTCCGCGGGCGAACCCGGCGCCACGTCCACGATGCGCGGATACGACTGGAACTGCATCGACGTGCGCTCCGTGCTGCCGTCGATGTTCTGCATCAGCATGCTCTGGTTCTCGAACGTCACGCCGATGTAGCCCGACGCCGGCGAGCCGCGGTCGCAGAGCGAGAGCAGCTGCGCCTGCGCCCTGAAGATGCCGCGCGACGCGTCCTTGAGCTGCACGAACAACCGCCGCGTCGAGCTCGTATCGATGCGCAGCATGCGACCCGAACTGTCGCGCAGCGTGTTGATCTGTCGCACCAGGTCGCGCTCGCGTGTCCGGTTGGCCGTCAACTCCTTCACGAGCCGCTCGAAGGTCGAGTCGAGGCTCACGCGCGTCGTGCGGATCGTCATCGTCTCCTGCACTGCCCCACGCGCGGGCGCTGCTGCCAGCACGCTCGCGATCAACAGCAGCACCAGCGCGGCGGGCATCGTCGCCCGACGCACGCGCATCGTTCCATTCAAGGCGTTCACTCGGGCGTTCCTCACCATGATGTCAACCGCGTTCCCTTGGGCATCGCCGTCCCCAGCTGCCGGAGCGCGGACTCGCGCGCGCCGAGCGTCTGCAGGTAGGCCTGATTGACCACCGGATCATCCGGCGCCTGCCAGAGCGCCGCGCGCACTGCACCCGCGATGTCGTCGAGCGCCGCGATCCGGCGCTGCACCTGCTCGGGGTTGGCCGTACCACCATTCGGTCCATGTTCGGACAGATAGGCGATCGCCGACTGGTACGTCCGCGACGATTGCTGCAGCGCCGTGATCGCGTCGGCCTGGTTGCTGAACGTGACGGCAACGGGTGCACCGCTGTTCGAGACGTTCCTGAAGAGCCCGCTGCCGCTCGACGTCGCATTCGCCGTGATCGACATCGGGACGCCTGCGCTCATCCGCCCCACGACCACGCCACCTGTCATCAGCACGACGGCCGCTGCCGCGCGCATCCAGCCACGCATCGCGCGCCGCTCCGCCACGCCATCGACGATGATCTGCTCTGCGCGTAGCCGCGGCGCGAGCGCATCCCAACTCGTCAGCGGCGGCATGAGCCGTTCGCGCTCGAGGTGCGCCACCGTCAGCACGCGCCCGTACGCCGCGCGTTCGGACGCACAGTCCGCGCAACTCGCGAGGTGCGCCGACTCGGGGAGCGTCGGCTCGGCATCGGCCAGTTCGGCCAGCCGGTCAGGTGAGAGGTGTTGGTGTCGGTCCATCGGTCGCCATCCTTGGAAGATCCACCACGTGCGAGAGCAGCTTCCGCAGCTTCGCGCGGGCCTTGAACAGTTGGGACTTCGAGCCGCCCGCCGTGATGCCGAGCGATGCGGCGATTTCCTCGTGCGTGTAGCCCTCGACGTCGTGCAACAGGAACACCGTGCGTGCTCCCGGCGAAAGCCGGTTCGCGGCCTCCTCGATCGTCTGCGCCAGCATCGAACGCTCCGCATCCTGCTCCACCGCCGCGCTCTCCTCCTCGATCGGCGTTTCGATCGCGGCGAGCCGCTTCGTGCGTCGGAGCGCGTTCAGCGTACGGTTGACGGCAATGCGATGCGCCCATGTCGAGAAGGCCGATTCTGCCCGCCACGTCGGAAGCGCCTTGAAGATCTGGATCCAGACCTCCTGCGCCACGTCCGCGGCCGCGTCCGAGTCACTGACCAACCGCCGCACCACGGCGTCCACGTACGGCGAGTACCGCGTCCACAAGGAACGCAGCGCTCGCTCATCCCCCTGGATGGCGCGTTGTACGGTGAGTTGATCGTCAGTCATGCGGATCCGAAGACTTGGTCACGCGGACAGGCCCGAAGGTTGCATGGGATAACCCTGTGGGCCAGTCCGAGCGGGTGCGAGTGTCACCCAGAGCGGACGCTGGCCGGTCACGGTCGCCCTACGTTGCTCAACTCCAATGGATTCGTCATGCGGATAGCCCCCCGCCTGCCGATACGGTGGAGAGGGGCCAACTCCTTGTCTGCTGGAACTTTGCGCCACCTTGTATCATACTGAATACTGATGCTCGCTTTCCTTCCCTTCCTCGCCGCGGCGCTCGTCGGCAACGGCGGACTCCCTGATCGCGCCCCAAAGGCGGTCGGGATGTCCGCGCAACGCCTTGCCGCGATTGATCGCGTCATCAAGAAGGGCATGTCGGCGGGTGGCTTTCCCGGCGCGGCCGTCGTCATCGGCCGCCGCGGCGCCGCCGTGGTCCGCCGCGGCTATGGCCGACTGGGCTGGACCAGCCACTACGACGACGTCGATCCCGAGAAGACGATCTACGATCTCGCCTCGCTGACCAAGGTCGTCGGCACGACGACGGCCGTCATGATCCTGTTCGATGAAGGCAAGATCGGGCTCGACGATCCAATCGCGAAGTACGTGCCCGCCTTTGCCGGTGGCGACAAGAACAGTGTCACCGTGCGCATGCTGCTCGAGCATCGCTCGGGTCTCCCGGCGGGACGCGACCTCTGGCGCATCGCCAACACGCCGGCCGACGCCAAGTTCGCCGTCATCACCACCGACTTGGTCTGCAAGCCCGGCGACTGCTACATCTACTCCGACCTGGGCGCCGATCTTCTCGCCTGGGTGGCCGAAGCCGCGGCCGGCCAGTCCATCGACCAGTTCCTCAACGAGCGCGTCTTCCAGCCGCTCGGCATGACGAGCACGATGTACCGCCCGGACCTGAACCTCGCGTCGCGCGTCGCGCCCACCGAGGTCACGCCACCGCGCGGCTATCCGCTCCGCGGTGAAGTCCACGACGAGAACGCCTTTGCGCTCGGCGGCATCGCTGGACACGCCGGTCTCTTCAGCAGCGCGAACGACGTCTCGGTCTTCGCGCAGATGATGATCAACAACGGCACGTACGAAGGCACGCGCATCGTGGCCGACAGCACCGTGCGCCTCTTCACGCGACGCGCCGCCGGCACGCGCGCGCTCGGTTGGGATACCTGCGCCACCGAGCACGGCGGCTGCGGACAGTTCTTCTCCGAGCGTTCGTACGGCCACACCGGCTACACGGGCACGAGCCTCTGGATCGACCCCGATCGTGAGCTGTTCGTGGTGCTGCTCACCAACCGCGTGCATGCGGCGCGTGCGCGTCGTCCCGCACTCGTGATTGCCGATGTGCGCGCCGACCTGGCCGACGCCGCGAGCGTGAGCGTGATGGATGATCCGCTCAACTTCGTGGCGCGCCCCGCGAGCTACCGCGCGGACACCGAGTACAGGAAGTGGAACCGCCCCATCCGCAAGCCGCGTCGCGGTCGCGGGGTGCACAAGGGCAAGGGCGCCAAGCACGCGCCGCCCAAGGGGGGCAAGGCGAAGCAGCCGGTGGCCAAGTCCAAGGCGCCGGCCAAGGCCAAGGCGCGCACCGCGCACTAGGTCAGACGGGAACTCGCGTCCCGTCGCGTGGCTTGGGGGAGTGACCCCCGCTAGGATTCAGTCGTGACCGCCCCCGAGCTCACCACCCCTGCCGCGCCCGTCGCGGATGATCCCGCCTCGCAGGCGGACGGCGCGGCCACGCCGCCCGAGAGCGGCGCGGTCACCGAGGATCTGGTCAAGCTCGCGCTGCGCCGGGTCAAGGACCCCGAGCTCAACCTCAACATCGTCGACCTCGGGCTCATCTACGCCATCAACGTCGATGGCTCGGTGGTCAACATCGACATGTCGCTCACCTCGCCGGGCTGTCCGTCGGGCCCCGAGATCATGACCGAGGCGGAGAAGGAAGTCCGCTCGGTGGATGGGGTGTCCGACGTGAAGATGAACCTGGTGTGGAGCCCGTTCTGGAGTCCGGAGCGGATCGAGCCGCGAGTGAGGGCGTACCTCGGGTTTTGAGCGGGAGTGCGTGCACATGGTGCAACGCACGAATTGGCCACCAGATTGGGAACGGCAACGAAGACGGACGAATCGGTTCGAGGAGGTGTTCGTGTTTCTGCTACCTGCGTTGACGGCTGCTCAGTCCGAATACTTCGCGTCCTGATCTGCAGAATCGCTCCACTCGTTGGCGCCCGGCTTCTTCCCTTTGGCTCATGCCGACCCATCGGGCAACGACGATTGCCGAGATAGAGTGGCGTTTAGGACAAGAAACCCTCATGTGGACCAGCTCGCGACCGAAGTCCTGTGGTGTTGCGGGCTCATTCACCGCTGCCTAGCCAGCGCCCATGATCCGGAGGCCGTGCGAGCTGGTGCCATATTCCCAGTCGCCCCGGTGCGGGGATCTTGTCGAACCACTCAGGGGCTCTCCCCGCCCTCAATCGAATGTCGTCGCGCGCGCGCCCACGCTCGGTGCCGTTCCGACACCTCATGTTGCTCAAGCCATCGTAAAGTGCTCACGATCAATGCACGATCACTCTGATTCCTCGCCTCGTTGTACTGTTCTCGCATCAACCGTACTGAATCCGGCCTACGGCGAAGCGCTTCCCGCATGCGTTCGGCGTGGTCGATAGGGTCTTTCCCAAGCGCCGCCCAAGCACTGAGCACGACTTCATCATGGCTCGTCGCTGGCAAGTTGTCCAAGAGCGCACGCGCGCCTTCCTCGTCGCCAGCGTGATGAGCTGCGATCGCGCGAAATCCGAGTGCAGTCTCTGCGCTGCCTCCTCGACGAACCGCCTCCGCGCAGACCGCATCCATAGCCGCGGGCTCTGGAACAACTTCGTTGGCTAGACACCACAGGGTAGCGAGGTCCGGCACTTCAGCGAGCAGCCGCTGTACTAGTTGGTGTTGTCCGCCGGCTATGACCAGCAACTCCAACGAATGCGCGATTGATTCGATCGTGTCCATATTTACTTGGGCGGAATCCAGAAGTTGACGCTCGTTGCACCGTTTTCGCGGGTAAAGGTCGAATACTTTACCGTCACCCCTTGCACATTGACTGTACCTTCTGACTGGCCCGGCCTGAGGTCGCTCAAACGTCCGATCTTTTGCGTAACCGCACGCTTGACTTCATCGAAGGAGACTCCTGCAGCCGCAAAGTTGTGGGTACCAGCCGAACCCGAACTTCCGCTCTCCGCATGCCTGTTCAAGCTTAGGACGCGATCTCCCTGATCAGAAAGGACTTCCCGGCCAGCTGACGCCTCTTCATTCGCCAAACTGCTGGCCCCACCTCGCGCGCTCGAAGTGAGCATCCTTCCGAAAATCGTGCGAGCGACCGCTCTAAGGCCACCCCCAATGCCAGCAGCTAGTACGTCCACGGGACTCAGTGCGGGCTCGAGACCTGGTTCAGGCCCGCATTCGGGTCGCCAGTCCGACTGTGGGGGGCATAGGCCAAAAGGATCGCTGAAACCGACGGGATCACCCTTTGCGAACCCATAGCTATTCAGCCCCCCTGCGAGGCCGATTGGATCCTCCTGTGTGAACCGACCGCTGCGCGAATCGTAGTAGCGATTCCGCATGTACTTGTAGCCGCTGCCGTCCGTCTGCCCGCCAATCACCTCCCCAAACCAGTTCGGCGGCCCCGTCGGCAACACCGGCCCATCGCCAAACGCCGTGGCGTTCGCGAGTGGGAAGTACGCCTGGTTGACTTGGCACCGCGTCGTCGGGCACGTCCCCACGTCGTAGGTCCCGCGCCAGTCCGCATACGGCACCACGACCGTCGAGCCCTTGAACAAGTCGAGCGGCACGTCGATCCCGCCGGCGTGCGTGTACCCCACGCTGCCAGTGAAGGTGTCGGCCGAGGGGTACCCTTCGCTCGCATCGCCGGTCGTGTCGGCCAGCATCCGGACGTCGTACAGGATGTTCGCGCCGTCCCACACGGTGCGCGTCACCTCGTTCCGGCACTCGGAGCTCGCGTCGTGGTTCGCGCAGACCCTCTGGGCCGTGTCGCGGATCATCTCCTTCCAGACCCGACGGCCCAGCGGGTCGTACCGGTAGCTCTCGCGCCGCGTGTACGTCTTGTATGCCGGTCCGGGGCTTGGGGTCGTGTCCAGCGCGAAGGTGCTATAGATCAGCCGCCAGCTGGCGTCGTACCCATTGCCCGTCGTGCGCACCTCGCGCGTGTTGAACGGCGGCACGCAGAGCGAGCAGTTCATGAAGAACCACTTCCGCCGGTTCTCTCCCACCAGCTTGCTGCCGACCCAGCCGTAGTCCGTGCTGTCGGGCGACACCGTGACCCGGTTCGAGACGCGGCTCGCCCGGGTGTGCAGCCGCCTGAACGCCGAGGACGCGCGCTATCTCGTCGTGGGCGACATGGCGATGCAGCTGTGGGGCACCTCGCGCGCCACGCGAGACGTGGACATCCTCATCGAACCCACGGTCGAGAACGCCGGGCGCGTGCTCCGCGCGCTCTCGGGCCTCGGCTTCGGTCTCGCGTCCGAGCACCTCGCAGAGGACGTCGCGTCCCGTGCGGTCACGATGATCGGAGACACTCCCAACGTCGACATTCTCACCCGGGCGTGGAACGTGGAATGGGCGGACGCCGCGCCCCGCGCCACCGTCTTCCAGGTGGAAGGCATCGACATCCCCGCCGCGTCGCTGGATGACCTCATCGCCTCGAAGCAGACGGGTCGCTTGCAGGACTTGGCCGACATCGAAGTCCTCGAGGCGATTCGCGCCCATCGACGATGACGACCGCGTTCGGATACGCTTGCGTGCCGCGCCCCTTCCGTCGCGCCATCGGCGAGCGAGCGTCCTACCCCTTCTTCTTCGTCACGCTCGACACCCGCGTCCAGAACAACAGCGTCCCGCAACTCGAGTTCGTCTTCCGGAACTCGTTGGGCGTCTCCGCCGGCGTATAGAACTCCACCGCCTCGAAGTCCGCCGCGCGCAGCGTGCGTCCCAGCTCCACCTGGTCGTACTCGATGCCATCCACGAACGTGGCGACAAAGCACTGCAGCCCGCCGCCCTGGATCGAGCGCCCGCCGCGATCGGCCACCACGTGCTGGTCACCGTTGCTGCCGGCCACGCCGTCCACGATGCGCAGCCCCTGAAGCCCCGCCACCACGTCGAACGCGCTGATCGCGCCGCGCTTCTCGATGTCGGCGCGGTCGAGGAAGTGCCCCTTGAGCTTCGCACGACGCCCCGCAAACCCGCGCGTGAAGTCCATGCTGGCGCCCGAGTCCGCCTTGATGTCCACGCCGGAGAGTTGTGCCACGTTGCGCTCCGTGCGCACGAGCAGCTCGGCCGTGTCCCCCTTCGACAGCCGGAACGCCGTCGAGCGGGCGGGCTTGATGCCGAACCGTCGCACGTCGAGCACGTACGTGCCCGCGGTCGGCGCCACGAGGAGGAAATCGCCCGCCGCATCCGTCACCGACGTGGCCTTCACCCCCAAATGCCAACCGGCCGAGTCCGAAATCAGCCGCACTTCGACGTTGGGCACAGGGCCGACCCCTTCGACCAGCACCTTGCCGCGCAGTGCTTGCCCTGTAGCAGGTCGCGCAACCAGCAGCGCGATTCCCATGACCTGGAGCAGCAAGCTTGCGCGCATCGACATGGCCTACGCTGGTGTCACAGCCGCCAAACGCGCAATACCAAATGCCTCAACGCTCGCCGTCGCGCCGGCCACGAGGGCGCTCACGTGGCGTCCCACCGCGGGACCCAGCTTGTAGCCGTGACCCGATCCGCCGCCGGCAATCCAGACGTTCGCGGCCTGCGGATGACGATCGAGAATCAGGTGCCCATCAGGCGAATTCTCGTACACGCAGGTACGTGACTCCGACACCGGTGCAGCCACGAGCCCCGGAATCCGCTCGGCGAGCTCCGCCTTGGCCCACGCCATCGCGCGCGACGACGGCGCGCGACTCGCGCGCGTCGGATCGATCTTCGGGCCTCTCACGTCGTCGCCCACCTTCATGCCGCGTCCGTCGTTGCCGGGAATACCGAAGCTCACGCCGTCCTGCCCCGCATGCAGCCACACGGGACATGAACCTGACTCATACCGCGCATCCCCCGCCGGAGTTCCGAAGTAGAACACCTCCTGGCGCGTCGGCAGTACGCCGGACCCGATCACCTTGGGAAACAGACGTCCCAACCACGGCCCGCACGCGAACACGAACCGGTCCGCGTCGATGCGCCCGCCATCGTTGGTGATCAGCGAACCCATCGCGTCGCGCGCGATGCGCCCCGGCTTCACCTCGGCCTGCAGCAGCGTGCCGCCTTCCCTGATGAACTGCGACGCCACCACTTGGCAGCCGAGCCGCGCGCGCAGGAACCCCGCGCCCGGTTCGAAGAACGCCGATCGCACGCCGCGCAGCGCAAACTGCGGAAAGCGCAACGCCGTGTCCTCGAGCGTCAGCTCCTCCAGCGGAATCCCCTCGGCGGCCATCACCGGCAGTGCCATCCGCATGTACGAATCATCGGCCACCGAATAAAGCCAGAGGGCGCCGGTGATCGTCATCAACGCGCGACCGGTGAGCGCCTCGAGTGCGCGCCAATCCGCGTACGCCTGCACCGTCCACTGCGTGTAGCGCACGCTCGGCCCATAGCTCGCGCGGATCACACGGGTCTCGTCGCCGCTCGACGATCGGGCATGGCCGGGACCCCACGCATCGACGAGCGTCACCTGCGCACCGGCACGCTGCAATTGCAGCGCGGTCCATCCGCCGAACGCCCCCGCGCCCACGACGGTCACGCGCGCACCGCGCAGCGCATCGCTCGCGAGTGTGGGCGGCCGCATGTCGCCCGAGCCTTCGGGCACGCCAGCGTGCTCGAAGGCGCTCATTGGCTGCTCAGGGCTCGCGGTATGGTGAATCGTCGGGCTTCGCACCGTTGCCGCCCTTGGGCGGACGCACGGCAAAGCCATCGAGCGCCTTCACGAACTGCGCGCCCATTTCGTCCGCCTGCCAGCGGCGCAGCTCCTTGACTTCCGCCAACTCCTCGGTCGAGCGCGGCACCCGGCGCGCCACCGCTTCCAGCCGATCACGCGCGCACAGCACGCCCGGATCAAGTTCGAGCCGCTTGGCCGTCTCGTCGCGCACGGTCTTGAGCGCGCTCACCTTCGAATCGAAGTCGGGATCCTTGTCCCACTTGGCCGACTTGGGAAAGCGCGGCAAGTCCGCCTCCGGCACCGCGTCGCCCGTGGCAATCGCGCCGAGGATCTCGCCGTGCTGCCGCTCGAGCATGCCGCGCGGCATCCCCTTGATCGCGGCGAGTTGCTCCTTGGCCGTCGCACCCGAGCGCGCCGTCTCGAAGAGCACCTCGTTGGCCATCACGCGGAAGGTCGAGCGATCGAGCTGGCTCGCCACCGAGTCGCGCCACGCCACGAGCTCCTTGAGCCGGGCGAGTTCGCGGCGCGTGAGGTCGCGCGCGCCCTTCATGCGCAAGAAGCTCGTGCCGGGATCCTCGGGCTCCCAGCGCGTGCCTTCGAGCCGAGCGAACTCTTCCGCCGCCCACGCCCACCGCCCCCTCCGCTCGAGCTCGTTGCGCAGCAGGTCGCGCAGTTCCAGCAGGTGGCGCGTGTCCTGGGCGGCGTAGTCCAGCATGTCGGCCGTGAGGGGGCGCATGCTCCAGTCGGCGCGCTGGTGCTTCTTGTCGAGCTTGAGGCCGAAGTACTTCTCGAGCAGCGCCGCGAGCCCGAAGGCCGGAATGCCCAGCAGCTGTGCCGCAATCCGCGTGTCGAAGATGTTCGTGATGCGCCACCCGTAGTCCTGGTGCAGCAGGCGCAGGTCGTAGTCGGCATCGTGGAACACGACCTCGACCTTCGGGTCCTCGAGCATCGTGCCGAGCCTGGCCGGCGTACCGATCGGCAGCGGGTCGATGATCGCGCTGCGCTCGTCCGTGGTCAGCTGCAGCAGGTAGATGCGATCGACGAACTTGTGAAAGCTCGCCCCTTCCGTGTCGAGCGCGATGGCCTTGGTGCCGGCCACGGACTCGAGAAAGACGTCGACGTCCTGCGCAGTGTCGAGATAGTCGAGCGGGTGGGCGTGCGGGGGTGGGTTCACGACCGAGAATCTATCTCCGGGCCGACGGATCGCTTCCCCCTCAGGGAGGGGTACATTCCCGTCAATGGACTCCCATCCCGTGATCCTCGGCCATGACGACACCGGGCGCGGAACCCCGGTGCTCTTCCTCCACGGCTTCCCCCACGACCGGGGGTTCTGGTCGCCTGCAGTCCGCATGCTGAAGGAGCGGGTCCGCTGTGTCGTTCCGGACCTTCCCGGGTTTGGATCGTCTCCTCTCTCCGACGAGCAGCCCACGCTCGACTCCATCGTCGAAGAGCTCGTGGCGCTGCTCGACCACTCCCGAATCGAAAAGGCCGTGGTCTGCGGCTTGAGCATGGGGGGCTACGTGGCGCTCGCGCTCTGGCGACTCCACCCGGAGCGGGTGCGCGCCCTCATCCTCTGCGACACGCGCTCCACGGCCGATGGCCCCGAGGCCCGCGCGAAGCGCGACGCTCTCATCGAGCGGACGCTGGCCGAGGGACCGCATGTGGTGGCCGACCTGCAGCTCCCCGTCACGGTGGGAAAGACCACGCGCGAACGTTCGCCCAACACCGTGGAGGGGGTGCGCAACCTCATCGAGCGACAGTCGGTGGCGGGCATCGTGGCCGGCCTCCGACTGCTGCGCGATCGGCCCGACCAGACCGAGGTGCTCGGCACCATTGCCGTACCCACCCTCGTGCTGTGCGGCGCGGAAGACCTGGTCACGACGCCCGACGAGATGGAGCAGATGGCGGCGAAGATTCCGGGAGCGCTCTACAGCTGCGTTCCGATCACGGGACATCTGGTGCCGTTCGAGCAGCCGGGGGTGTTCGTGGCGGGCGTGTCGACGTTTCTTGCACAGCTCTGAGCGCGAGATCGTCGCCTGCGCGACTCTACGGGAATACGGCTATGCCGCCGATCGCGAATGGAAACATTGTCCGGTCCTGCTGAATCGACCAGTCGGACAGTCGCAGTACGAGTACCCGTCCCTGTGGTTCGTTCGGAACACCGGTGCCGAACCGCGAGCCGTCCCCCGTGACCACGTAGAGCAGGGTGCCGTCTCCGGAAACCGTCAGCGCATTGGTGCTGACGGGACTCTGCGCCTGTGGTGGAATCGGGATGTCCGCTAACCGGCCGAGCGCCGACGAGTAACGCACGAGTCGGCTCCCCAGCGGCTGCCCGTTGTCGTTCATGACGATGGATCCGTCGACCGGCAGCAGGACTGGGTTGCCAGAGGCCGCCAACGACACCCCAGCTGTGGCAGTCATGGACGCACAGTCTACTACGAGAAGTCGACCGTTGATCTCCGCGAAGAACCGGCTGCCGACCGCGTCGAACAGCAGCTTCCCGGATGTCGACGTGAGGTGTGGAACCGGACCGACGTAGGCGCGCCGCACGACTCGCGTGAGTCCTGCGTCCAGGAAAGCGGCCCACGCCGAGTCCGGCACGGAGCCAACGCCCAACACGCCCGAACTTCCCGTGGTATCGACGACCAGCACGGCTACTGGCGCGCTGTCGGCTGCGCCGCATCGTCCGGACGCGGCAGCGTAGACCACCTGTCGGCCTCCCACTCTCAGAACAGCCTCGACGCGCCGCGAAGTGAGTGACACCTTCGCGAGTGCCATATCACGGATACCCGTTGCGTACGTGCCAAGGAATAGCGTGGCGCCGGTCGAGTCGACGAAGCCGATCGTGCCAGACGCTCCCAAGACAGCGGCGGTGGCCGAGTCAGGAGCGTTGTTGAAGTCGACCGTGCTGGTTGCTCCGAGCGAGCGCCGACCGATCGATCGGACGCCCACCAACTTCCCCGACTGGATGCGCCACATCCAGAGCGCATCCGGCTGGTGCTGCTCCAGCATCAGATACCACCCCTCGCCCACGGGAGAGGACCCACTTCGGATGGCGCGTGCCGTGGACGATTGGAGTCCCACGGCATGCGTTTCTCCCTCTTCCGGCGAAGTGGCCCCGTAGGCGAGGGCCACGACGTCGGCTGGCTCGCCGGAGTCGGATGGGTCGGTAGAAAAGATGCATGACCCGAGCGCAATTGCTCCAGCGAGCGCCACGACTCGCTGGAGATGGCACACCGCAGCGCTTGCCCACTCGACCGCTCGCACAGGATGCCGACCTTACTCGTGACAGGCACGAGCGCTCAGGTACACGCGAACCAACTAGGCGCCGTCATGCTTACGTTGATCGTGATTGTAGCTACCCCGATCATGCCCATCTGGTCGGTAACACGGAGCTGAAGCGTGAAGCTGGAAGACCCGGTGGTCCATTCAAAGAGCGGATCTGTGCTCCTCGGGACGCCGTTCACTCGCCATTCGTACGCGTACGGCTGAACCCCGTTGACTACGGCGCCGGACCAGCTGCAGATCTGGTTTGGCCGAACTGGGTTTGGCCCCAAAATGGACGCGATTGGCGATGGCCAACTTGCACTCAAAGCCCGACCTGCGTTCAGCTTACCAGCTCCGAAGGTGCTGGACGCTCCCCACGCATCCGATGTCGCAGCAATTCTTGTACGTACTTCTACCTCGTTGAGCTGTGGCCAGCGCGCAAGAAGCAACGCTGCCACGCCCGAAGCCAACGGAACTGCCGCTGACGTTCCTCCGAACGTATTCGTGTAGCCGGCTCCGCCGTCCTGACATCCACCGTACGTCAAGCTCGTGGTGACGACACCATCGCTGGTCAAAGTGGAGCCGCAGGGGAGCAGGTCTCCGCTGCTGGGCCCGGAAACATCAATCTCCAAGCCCTGATTTGAATAGTTGGAGACCATGCCATAGCGGTTCATTGCTGTAACACCCAAGACATAGTTGAGCCGCCCTGGCCACGGGACCTGCGCCATGATTGGCGGACTGCCGCTCCGGTTCGACTGGTTACCTGTGCTGAACACCACGACCGATCCCTTCCCCGCTCGACCGTTCGCGCGCGCGCGCTGGATGGCACTGGTTACGAAGTTGTTCCCGGGATAGCTCGGCGATGTGGCCCCCCAACTGTTGTTGAGGACATCCGCGGCTCCAACCTGCCAAGCCCAGTCGATGGCCGCGCCCATCTGCTCGTCGGATGGAAAGGAGTCGACCTGCTGCGCGAGCCATCTGCGCCACAATCGCACGGGAATGAGAGTTGCGCCCGGAGCGACGCCCGCTATGCCGATTCCGTTCGATGCCGACGCACCGAGGATTCCTGCCACGTTCGTTCCGTGGTCATTTTGCGTCGCTGGGTGCCATGCGCAGTCGGATCTGAAATCCGAGAAAACGACGGTGCAGCTGTTGTTCGACCAGACGTCGTACCCCTGAAGCACGCGCCCTCCGAAGTCAGGATGGTCCTGTTGGACTCCTGCATCAATCACCGCGACGCGAACACCGCTCCCGGTGCTGATGGCGCGAGCGGGCTCGATGTTGATGTCGACCGCCACGCCATTGTTCGGGAAGAGGTACGAATTCAACATCTGGAACTGAAGTCCGTAGAATGGATCATTGGGAGTTGAGGCGGTCATGCCGCCTTGCAGATCTACGGCTGCCCACTCAACCAGTGCGCTCTTCTCGAGCACCGAGGTGTACGCCACCGGGTCATTCCAAGCGACGTGCGGAAGCGCGAAGGTCCACCAATAGCGTGCAGAGTCCGGCCGTGCTGGTCTCAGCACACTCAGCCCTGTGACCTTCGCGTAGTCAAGAATCTCACGATGGCTCACGGAGGCTTTGAATTGCACGCCCATGCTGTTTCGAGGCGTGAGTTCAGCCCTGCCATCGGTCGTCTTGTAGGCGTAGGACGCAAACTCGACACCCTTCAATGTCTTGAGCTGGTCCAGCATCACGGTGTCCGAACTTGTCTGCCCTTCAGTCAAGCGCAGTTCTCGCAGGCCAACGCCGGGGCTAGACACTCGCGCAATCACTCGGCCGTTCCGCATCAGCACCGTCATCAGACCATCGAGCGCAGACGCCTCACTGGTCTCAACAATCAACCGTGAGCGATCACGAAGCAAGCGCGCCGGAGTTCCATCCACTTTGAAGTCAGTCCATTCCAGCGCTGCCTGAGCAAGCCCTTTGGGTGCCATGCTGTTGGCCGCCGTCGGTTCCCGCTGCTCCTGGCAGGCCACGAGTGCTGAGAAGATCACGATGGTCGCTGTGACTCTCCGAATTTGTCGCGCTATCTCGACCTCTCGCGAGAATGAGTGCAAACACAACGGCATCCGTCGCCCGTCCTGCTGGGGGCGGCAAGTGCTGTAATCGTCGTCAGCACCGCGTGTCGTGGATACCGCTCGACGGGGGGGGTACAGTGCTTGATCATGGAGCCTCCACGCGGCACGAGCCACTCACGTGCCTTCCAGCGGAGTTCTGTCAGTCGGTCAGCATCATCGCATCGTCGCGATAGGTGCCGGTTAGACTCAAGACTGACAGCGCGAGAACAGTTGGGCGCTCGTATATCAGGCGGTAAGGCCAGGTTGCCAGACTGTCAAGCCTTCACGGACCGCGACCGATCCATTCATCACACCAGCGCGGTACGTGCGTTGCGGAACAAGCGCCTGCGGTGGCGCGTCATGAAGTCAAACCCGACTGCCGCGTAAGAGCATCACCGCGAGCGCCACAGAAGCCACCCCGCTTACCCCACGTGCATGATCGTGACGAGCGCGCGTACCGCGGGCTGCGGGAACTACTGTACGAGGCGCGACGCCATTTGCCCGCCACTCGCAGCGGAGAGCCCCCGCACCAAGACCAGGGTGCAGTTCCAAGCCGGCGAGTACGGAAGTCGCGATCGCCACACCATTAAAGCAGAGCGCCGCCCAGTTCTTGAGCCCGTTCATGTGGTGGAAGCTCGAGAGCCCCATGAAGCCAAGGATGCCGAGCATGAGGATGCCCGCGCCGGCGCCGAAGTTGCCGCGGTAGATCGCGATGAGGACTGCACGACTAGGAACTCGGAGGTCGGCGACTGCGAGCCTCGTGATTGTGCTGTCGGCGCAGCGACGTTCGCCCGCCCGCGGCGTGCGAGAATTCGCCAGCGCCTCCGTTCGAGCGCCACCTCCCTAGCTGCGGCCAGATGGTCTAGTATGATGTGGGCACATGGTATTGTATACGGCGGTCATTTAGTATAGTATGATGCATGCCAGTTCGCCGCCCCCAGCCCTACGGCGCCCGCATCGTTGATTCGGAGCTCGACGAACTACTGGCCGAGCTGCCGGCGCTTGCGCTCGAGGGTCCGAAGGGCGTGGGCAAGACAGCCACGGCGAAACGTCGTGCCACCACGGTGTTTCAACTCGACGACCCCGCCGACCGCGAGCTCGTCAACGCGGACCCTCGCGTGACGATCGAGGCACCGCCGCCCGTGCTGATCGACGAATGGCAACGAGTCCCTGCCGTCTGGGATGCCGTCCGTCGATCCGTGGATGCGGATCCGACGCCCAACCGGATCCTGCTCACCGGCTCCGCGGCGCCGGCGGCGCCTCCCACGCATTCCGGCGCCGGAAGGATCGTCTCGCTCCGCATGCTCCCCCTGTCTCTGGCCGAGCGACGGATGTCGCGGCCCACCGTCAGCCTCGCGCGGCTGCTGACTGGCCGCGCCGATCGCGTGAAGGGAAGCACCGGTGTCGGCCTGCGAGACTACGTGCGCGAACTCGTGCGGTCCGGCTTTCCAGGCATCCGGCACTTGTCCCCACGAGCTCGTCGCGCCCAGCTCGATGGCTACCTGTCCCGCATCGTGGATCGCGACTTTGCCGAGAACGGCTATACCGTGCGCCGTCCAGAAGCGCTGCGACGTTGGCTTACCGCCTACGCGGCAGCAACCGCAACGACCACGTCGATGGACAAGATTCGACGCGCCGCCACCTATGGGGAGGACACCGCGCCGACCAGACCGACCACCGTCGGCTATCACGAGGTGCTGCAACGTCTCTGGATCGTGGACGATGTGCCCGGATGGCACCCCTCTCGAAGTCCACTGACGCGCCTGACCCAATTGCCGAAGCATCACCTCGCCGACCCGGCACTGGCGGCGCGCCTCCTCGGTGTTGACGAGAGCGCCCTCCTGCACGAGACGGCGGAGACACGTGACGGCCTCCGCGATGGCCCCCTGCTCGGCGCCCTCTTCGAGTCGCTGGTCACGCAATCCATGCGCGTCTACGCGCAGGGCGCCGAAGCGCGCGTGCTGCACCTGCGCACGCGCGACGGACGGCGAGAGGTGGACCTGATCGTCGAACGGGCAGACCATCGCGTGCTCGCCATCGAAGTCAAGCTCTCCTCAACCGTGAACGATCGCGACGTGCTGACGCTGCACTGGCTCCGTGAGCAGATCGGCGATGACATGTTGGATGCGATCGTCGTGACGACGGGGCCGCATGCGTACCGACGCGCGGATGGCATTGCGGTGGTGCCAGCAGCGCTGCTGGGGCCGTGAATGTTCTGCGGCGGCGCGCACGCTTAATTGGTCGTGGCGGTCGCGGCGCGATCCAACACCGCGACCCGCTGAACCCCTACCTCGGCGCTGCCGCGTGAAGCGCCGTCGCGATTCGCTCGATGCGCGCGCGATCCTCGAGCCGCGCCAGATCCGCCTCGGGTAGCGCGTCCACGCCGCGCCGCGCGCCCCACATCGCGCCGGACATCGCGCTCACGGTGTCGACGTCGCCGCCGCACGCGGCCGCGAATGCGAGCATATCCGCAAACGAGGTGTCGATGAATCGGGCGCCGAGGTAGACAGCAGTGACGCACGACTCCGTGGCGAGCATGCCGCTGCCGAGCCGGCCACGCACCTCGCGCGCGTCCGGTGCGCTGCCGCTCGCGAGCCAGTCTGCAGCCAGCGCGAACTTCTCCGTGAACGCCGGCGACGCGGCCGAGTGTGCCGCGCCATCGATGATCGCCCGTGCACCCTTACCCTCAAGCGCAGACCGTGTGGCACTCGCCACCACCACCGCGCCCTCCATTCCGAGCGGGTGCGCGTGCGTCACCTCCGCCGATTGCTCCGCGACCGCGCGCAATGCCGATGGGTGGCGGCACGTCCACAGCGCAACCACCGGCGCACGCATCGCCCCACCGTTTCCGAATGAGCCCGTCGGATACACCGAGCGGCTCGCGTCGCGCCACGGCGTTCCGGCGCGAATGTGCTTGAGCACCTTGGCCGCACCGGGACCGTAGCCGCGACTCCAGCGATATCCCGCCGCGAAGCGCGCCGCCAAGTCGTCCTGGTTGACCGCGCCGCACGCGATCAGCGACTCGGCGAGCGCGAGCGACATCGTCGTGTCGTCGGTGTAGCGACGTTCACCGGCGCGCGTCGTGCCGAGCAGCCGCCAGAGCAACCGTTCGAGCGGCCCGCCCTCGTACGGCGCCCCCATCGCGTCGCCAAGCGCCAATCCGAGCAGGCAGCCGGTGAACTGCGCGAGCGATGGCGACATGCGGCGCCCTCGTAGGTCTACGGTTGGGCGAGCAGGTAGTCCGCGATCTCGCCCAGGCTCGTCGCCACGAGCTCCGCGTCGCTCGAGCCCGAGACGCGCACGATGTCGCATCGGATCGCGCGCATGCCCATCCCGATCGCGCCCACGATATCGGTGCGCTCGATGTCGCCCACGTGCAGCGTTTCGGCGGGCGGCGTCGCGAGCTGGTCGAGCGCCGCCTGGAAGATCTCCCTCCGCGGCTTCGCCCAGCCGATGTCGGCCGAATAGATGGTGGCGGTGAAGAGGCGACGGATGTTGCGCAGCTCGAGCACGCGGTCCTGCGCCCCGCCACTCGCGATGCCGGTGTCGCTCACGATCGCGAGGCGGAAGCGCCGCGAGAGCCGCTCGAGCACGTCGAGTGCGCCCGGCAGGAGTTCGGGCGGATGATTGACGAGCGCATCGTCGACCCGGCGCGCGGCGTGCACCACGCGCGCGTCGTCCTCGCTCAGCATGATGCCGCGCTTCGACAGCAGGTGCGTGACCGCTTCTTCGGTGCGGTAGCCGCGTTGATCGTCGCGCCACCAGCGGTCGAGGTCGCGCGCAACGTCCTTGTGCAGCGCGGCAACGTCTTCGTACGAGAGGTCGTGTCCCAGTTCCGCGAGCAACTCACGGAAGGCGCCTCGCCGCATCTGGGTGCGTTCGCGCTCGGCGCTCCCCTCGACGAGGGTGTCCCAGTAGTCGAACGTGATGGCCCTGAGCGGGGCAGTCATCGCCTCACATCCCGCGTGCGCGGTGCCCCTGCTGCGCTCGCGCCGCTAGCGCGTCGGGCGCTTGGGCGGATTTTCGCTCTTGAAGACGGCGCGATTGATCTGCACGTACTCCTTCTGCGCCGCCGGCACGTCTTCCTCGGGAAAGATCGCCGTCACGGGGCACTCCGGTTCACAAGCGCCGCAGTCGATGCACTCGTCCGGGTGGATGTAGAGCATCTCAGGCCCCTCATAGATGCAGTCCACCGGGCAGACGTCCACGCACGACTTGTCCTTGGTATTCTTGCAGGCTTCCGTGATGACGTAGGGCATGAAACTGGTGAGGCGCGAGAAACGGATGGACCACCCCGATCGGGTGTGCGTGGACAGCGGGTGCAAAAGATAGCCCCGGCCCGCGAGGCCACCAACCCCGCGCCAGCCGTCAGTTCGACGTCAGGCTGCTGATGCGGAAGATGAGGATCGAGTTGGACGGAATGCCCGCACGCGGCACCGATCCGTAGCCGAGCTTGGGCGGGATGATGATCACGCGCTTGCCACCTGCGCGCATGCCGAGGAGCCCCTCGTCGAAGCCGGGGATCACCGTGCCGGCGCCGACCGTGAAGGCGAGTGCCGACGTGCCCGTTGCGGTATCCTGGTCGAAGATCGTGGCATCGATCAGGTGCCCCACATAGCGCAGCGACACCGTCTTCCCCGTGTTGACGACGTTGCCGCCGCCAACCACGGAGTCGAAGTAGAAGGCGCCGTTCGTGGTGGCGACATACTTGGTGATGTCGATACCGAGCGCGCCATCGTAGGTCGCCGAGAGCGGGTCGGTGGCGCCGGATGAAGGACCGGCGGCCGGATTCGCGCATGCGGCGGCGGCAGCGAGGCCCAAGCCGCCAACGATGGCGGCCACGCGGAGATGGAGGCGAGAGGTCAGTTGGGTGGTCATGCGGCGGAGAAGTCTAACAGGGCCGGTGGCTTGGCGTTGCGCTTGGGCTGGTCGACCCCGAATGGGCGCCCCGTCGTACTCCCCACCCCCCACCCCGTTCCCCGCCCCTTGCGCCGAGCGCGCGGAATATTTATGCTTCGATTGTGCATAATCTCGCGCTCGCAACACCGACTGCAATCGTCCCGGCCCGCGCTCCCTGGCGGGCTCGGCCACCGGTACTCGCCCTCTTCGATGCGAGCTACCCGATGGTGCGCGCCGCGCACTCGTCCGACGTGTCGCAGATCGTGGAGTTGGTGAGCGCGTTCGCGCCCGCGGGCCTCATGCTGCCGCGTTCGACGGCGCAGGTCGCGCGCGAGCTCGACAACTATGTGGTGGCCACCGACGCCACGGGCCACATGCTCGCCTGCGCGTCGCTCACGGAGTACTCGCCGTCGCTGGCCGAAGTGGCCGCCGTGGCTGTTGCGCCGTCGCAGCACGGCAAGGGACTGGGCTCGCTCGTGGTGAAGGGCGTCGAAGCCGTGGCCGCCACGCGGCAGTACGCGGAGCTCTTCGCACTCTCGCTCCAGGACGGCTTCTTCAGCGCCCTCGGCTACGAGTCAGCCGACGTGAACGCCTATCCGGAAAAGCTCGCGCAGTGGGCGCGGCTCCGGAGCGAGGGGGTATCGGTGCTCGAGAAGCGCTGCTTCCGGAAGGCGCTGGCGTTGTAAGCGCTGCGGACGACAGTAGCTTGTCGTCATGCACCTGCACGTCAACGGCCGCTCGCGTGAGGTCCATCCCGCGAGCGACGCCTCGCTCCTGACCGTCCTCCGCGACGAGTTGCAGCTCACGGGCACCAAGGAAGGGTGCGATCGCGGCGAATGTGGCGCATGCACCGTGCTCGTGGACGGGCGCCCGGTGTACGCGTGCCTGACGCTCGCCGTGGCCGTGGACGACGCGACCATCGTCACCGTCGAGGGACTGGGCTCGAACGCCGCCCCGCATCCGGTGCAAGCCGCATTCGCCGCGCTCGATGCCGCGCAGTGCGGCTTCTGCACGCCGGGCCAGGTGGTGAGCGCGTGCGCACTGCTCGCGCGCAACGCGGCGCCCACTGAAGCCGAGATCCGCGACGCGATGAGCGGCAACCTCTGTCGCTGCGGCACCTACCCCAAGATCATCGCGGCCATCCAGGCCGCCGCGCGCGGCGAGTTCGGCGCTCTGCCCGTTGCGGGGAGCGCGCGCTGATGGCCGCGAAGAAGAAGGGCAAGCGCTTCATTACCACGACGGTCGAAGTCGAGGGGCGCGTCGAGTCGAAGATCGTCGAGGTGCCCGCGTTCAGTCCCGTGCCGTGGGGCGCCGATGCGTCGCTCGACATCGTCGGCCAGCGCCTGCCGCGCGTCGATTCGCTGGAGAAGGCGACCGGCCGCGCGCGCTACACCGCCGACATCAAGCGCCCGGGCATGGTCTGGGCCGCGCTCGTGCGCGCTCACGCGCCGCACGGCGTTGTCACCATTGACGCGACTGCCGCACGCGCGATGCCCGGGGTGCTCGACGTGATCACTGCCGCCGACGTCGCGGGCGTGCTCGCGAGCGCCGCCGCCAAGCTCTTCGATCGCGACGTCCGCTACAGCGGGCAGCCGGTGGCGGCGGTCTGCGCAGAGACGGCGGAGCAGGCACGCGTCGCAGCGCGCGCCGTGCGCGTGAACGTCGAAGCTGCGCCATTTGCCGTCACGTTCGAGGCAAGCATGGCCGACGGCGCGCCGCTCGTGCGCGGTGCGGGCAGCAACTACGCGCTCAACTCGCCACTCGTGGAATCGCGTGGCGACATCGCGGCCGGACTCGCCAAGGCCCAAGTGACCGTGAGCCTCACGGTGCGCACGCCGTGCGCGCTGCACAGCGCGATGGAGCCGCATGGCGCAGTGGCCGAGTGGGAGGGTGACCGCCTCGTGGTGTGGGAGAGCACGCAGGGCATCTTCCGCGTGCGTTCGAATCTCGCGGCTGCGTTCAAGCTGCCCCACACGCGCGTGCGCGTGATCTGCGATCACATGGGCGGCGGCTTCGGCGCCAAGAACGCCGCCGGCCCGCACACCTACACGGCCGCGCTCTTCGCGAAGCGGCTGCAGCTGCCGGTGCGCTGCATCGTCGATCGCGAGGGTGAACAGCTCGACACCGGCAACCGGCCCGCGTCAGAGCAGCGCATCACGCTCGGCGCGCGCCGCGACGGACGGCTGACCGCGATCAAGTGCGAGGCGATGGTGCCCCTCGGCATCATGGGATGGGAAGGCGGCCCCGCGCAGATCTATCACGAGTTGTATTCGTGCCCGAACGTGCACACCACGGAGACATTCGCGCTGGTGAATGCGAGTGCGATGCAGGCCTTCCGCGCACCGGGCTTTGTCGAAGGCGCGTTCGGGCTCGAGCGCGCGATGGACGTGCTCGCGACGAAGCTCCGCATGGATCCGGTGGCGCTGCGCGTCAGGAACTTCGCGAAGAAGGACGAGGCGAAGGCGCGGCCGTGGAGTGGAAACGGGTTGTTGCGCTGCTACGAGCAGGGGGCGTTGCGGTTCGGTTGGCCATCGCATGGAGACAAGCCGGGTTCTCGCTCCACGCCGAGCGGTGGCAGCAAGGCGCACGGCGCCGCCGACGCTCAAGGTCGCAACACGCGCCGCGGCGTCGGCATGGCCGCGCAGGTCTGGGGCACGGGTGGCGGACCGCCCGCGTACGCACTCGTCCGCCTCAACTCCGACGGCACGGCCACGGTGCTCACCGGCACGCAGGACCTCGGCACCGGCGCACGCACCGTCTTCGCGCAGGTGGCCGCGGAAGCGCTCGGCATGACGATGGCGCAGGTGCGCTGCGTCATCGGCGACACCGAGCGCTTGCCCTACACCGGCAACTCGTGGGGGTCGATGACGACGCCGAGCGTGGCGCCGGCGGTGCGCATGGCGGCCGAGGATGCGCGCACGCAGCTCTTCGAGGCCGCAGCCGAGATGCTCGAGGTCGACGCCTCGACGCTTTCATCGAGTGGCGGTGTCATCCGCTCGACGTCCTCGGAGAAGACGATGACGTTCAGCGACGTCTCGCGCAAAGTCGGCGAGGTCTGCATCATCGGACGCGGGTCACGCGGCCCGAATCCGCAGAAGACGGGCATCTTCTCGTTCGGTGCGCAGTTCGCGGAAGTGGAAGTGGATGTCGACACCGGCGTCGTGCGCGTGTTGCGCATCACGGCCGCGCACGACTGCGGCCGCGTGCTCAACCCGACGCTGGCCGAATCGCAGCTCGAGGGCGGCATTCTCCAGGGTGTGGGCTACGCGCTCTTCGAGGAGCGCATCATGGATACGCGGCTCGGCATGCCGATGAATCCGACGCTCCACGACTACAAGGTGCCGACGATGGCCGACTCCCCTCGCATCGATGCGTTCTGCGTCGCGGGCGCCGATCCGGTGGCCAATCATGTGGGTGCGCGCGGGCTGGCCGAGCCACCGATCATTCCCACGGCGCCGGCCATCGCGAATGCGGTGGCGAATGCGCTGGGTGCCGAGCCGCTGCAGATTCCGTTGACGCCGTGGCGCGTGCTCGCGCTTGGACTACAGTCGACATAGTTTGAATCGCGCGAAAGAGCGAGAAGCCGACGTGTCCTCGCAGGTGCGGACTGGAGCGTCATGTCGCTTGAAGGCGCACACACCAACTGCTTGGATCGAGATGACCGCAGAGATCACGGTGATGAATCGCCTCGGAGTCGCACTGGCGGCTGACAGCGCGGTTACGATCGGCAACGCGCAGAAGGTCTACTCCACTGCCGACAAGCTGTTTAGTCTCTCGAGCAGCGCCCCTGTCGGCGTAATGGTGTGGGGTTCGGCGTCATTTCTCGACCGTCCGTGGGAGACTGTCGTCAAGGAGGCGAGAGCGCGTCTCGGCGCGACGCGTTTCCTGTACCTCCGCGAATACGGTGACTTCTTTCTCCGTGTGCTTGGCGAGGCGGGACCCCTCTTTCCCGTCGACAGCGAGCGTCGAGTAGCGGAGCGATTGATTCGGACGCTGTTCTTGACGACTCGTGACGAGTTCTCCCGCGCGGTCGACGTCGAAGTGGAGACGAAAGGTGGCCTATCGGAAGCTGAAGTTCGGCAGGTGTTCGCAAAGGTTGTCGAAGCGAGACTTGCTGCGGTGGTCGCTAAGCCTCAGATCGCCGGCATCGCGGCAGCGCAGCTGAAGGCCGCACAAGACCTCGCTAAGACCCTGATCGAACCGATACTGAATCAGGTGTTTGACAAGGTTCCTTCCACTGATGCTACTCGACTGGCACTGCAAGCCTGTGCGAGCGAGATGCTGGTGCGCCAGTACGGAGGTCCATATCTCGCAGGGGTGGTGATCGCAGGTTTCGGCGACGATGAGTTCACACCTTCGGTCATCAGCTACGAACTGGAAGAGCGTTATGGCGGAGTTACGCGACTCTTCTCGACTCGGCGGGTTGACGTTGTCAGCAGCGATTCGGCAATCAACGCCTTCGCGCAACGGGAGGCTGTGGCTGCGTTCTTGGAGGGAATCGACCCGTCGCTCCTCGAAGCCATGAGTTCTTCAGTCAAGGAACTCTTCACCGGTGCGGTTGATGCCATCATCAGGCATGTTTCAATCAGCCATCCGGAGTACTCGAAGTCGCTTGATTCAACGGTGCGGCCAGGCCTTTTGCAGTTGCAGGCTTCGATGCTCGCCGGCTGGACCGATATGAGAAAGGTGTCCTGGGGCCCGATCCTTGACATGGTGAAGGTCCTGCCCAAGGATGAGTTGGCAGCGGTTGCCGAGGCGCTCGTGAACCTCACCAAGTTTCGGCGACGGGTGACGCCAGTCAGTGAGAGCGTTGGTGGACCAATCGACGTCGCCCTCATCACGAAGGGAGATGGATTCGTCTGGATCAAGCGTAAGCACTACTTTCCGGCAGATTTGAACCCGAGGGCGATCTCTCGAATTCGTGCGGAGGCATCAAATGAGTGACAAGCGATTCCAGAGCGGTCACGAGGTCCTGATCCACTACGTCCGCGGATACGAGGGCTCAGAAAGATCCGTCGATCCCTACCGTCAGCCTACCCTGCTTCCGGAGAGCGGCCAGACACTTGCTTCGACCCTACTGACAGAGCTTCGTCGCAGTATTGGGCTCGAACCCGCGCCCCGCTAGAACGCACAAGTTCGCTTGACTGCGATTGCAGTCAGCGAGGATTCCTCGTCAGCGCCAGGGCGGCAGCGCGCCCTTCTTCCGTTCGATGTCGGGATTGTACCGATAGAGCGTCGCGGTGCGGCCGATCACCTGCACCACGTCCGCACCCACCGACCCGGCGATCTCGTCCACGATCGCCTTGGGCTTCTCGTCGGCGCCCTTGGTGAACTGGATCTTCACCAGCTCGTGTGTGCGCAGCACGTCGTCGAGTGATTGGCGCACGGCGTCGGTGATGCCATGCTGCCCGACGTGCACGAGCGCACTCAGGTGATGCGCTTCGGCGCGCAGCTCGGCGCGCTCCTTCGACGTGAGCGCCATCAGCGCGCCTTGCCGGTCTTGGTCAGGAACGGTCGCACGTCCACCGGCATGCCTTCCCAATAGCGGCCATCGGCGGGCATGCGCATGACCTGGAAGTGCAGGTGAGGCGCGTTGGGCTGCGCGTTGCCCGTGGTGCCGACGTAGCCGATCACTTCGCCCTGGCGCAGGGTGGCGCCATCGGTCAGGCCATCGGCCACGCGATCCAGGTGCGCGTGATAGAAGACGAAGCGACGCTCGATGTCGGTGGTGTAGACCACGATGCCACCGCTCGTGTTGCGGCCGACCTTGAGCACGGTGCCTTCCACCGGCGCGATCACCGTCGTGCCCTTCGCGGCCATGATGTCGGAGGCGCGGTGCAGGCGACCTGCGTCGCGTTTCGACCAGTAGGTGTCGGGAATCTGCTGCGGCGTGATGCCCGCGACGGGCACCATCAGGTCCATCTCGCGCAGCGCTTCGATCTCCGTGGCGCCACGCTCGGCGCTCGCAGCAGTGGCCGCATCGGGATCGGCAATCGGTGACGACACCGCCGACGCCCTCGAAGCAGACGGCGCGTTGTTCGAGCTTGCACGACGCGCCGGCTTCTGGCCGGCATCATCGTGTGCGCTGCGAACGCTCGCGTCCGAGACGCGCTCGGGTGCGATCAGCGGCACGCCTCCGGCCCAGCAGGCAGCGGTGAGCGCGAGTGCGAGCGGACTGGAACGGAGGAGCCGTGGCATCACGATACAGACCACCGGGCGGGTGGCGGCGTCACAATCGTCTTCGCGGGAGGGGAACGGAGGAACAGGAGCGTTGCGGAGTTTCTCCGAACCCCTCTCAGGCCGTCACGAGTCCGGCCTCCCTCGCCATCTCCGCGAGCCCGTCCTCGATCGTGCGCGAGTGGTGCATCGAGCAGAACTTGGGCCCGCACATCGCGCAGAACTCGGCGCTCTTGAAGTACTCGGCCGGCAACGTCTCGTCGTGATACTCCTGCGCGCGCTCCGGATCGAGGCTCAACCGGAACTGCTCCTTCCAGTCGAAGGCATAACGCGCACGCGAGAGTGCGTCGTCCTGCGAGCGCGCACCCTTGCGACCGCGCGCGATGTCGGCCGCGTGCGCGGCAATCTTGTACGCGATCACGCCCTGTCGCACGTCCTCGGCGTTCGGCAGCCCGAGGTGTTCCTTGGGCGTGACGTAGCAGAGCATGTCAGCGCCGAACCAGCCGATCATCGCGGCGCCGATCGCGCTCGAGATGTGGTCGTAGCCCGCCGCAACGTCCACGACGAGCGGCCCGAGCGTGTAGAACGGCGCCTCGTGGCAGAGGAGCTTCTGCTTCTCGACCTGCATCTGGATCTGGTCCATCGGGATGTGGCCCGGGCCCTCGACCATCACCTGCACGTCGTGCTCCCACGCCTTGAGCGTGAGTTCGCCGAGCGTCTCGAGCTCCGCGAACTGCGCCTTGTCGCTCGCATCCGCGAGCGAACCGGGACGCAGCGAATCGCCGAGCGACACGGTCACGTCGTAGTAGCGGAGGATCTCGCAGACTTCGTCGAAGTGCGTGTAGAGCGGATTCTCCTGGCGGTGGTGCATCATCCAGACCGCGTGCAGCGAGCCGCCGCGGCTGACGATGCCCGTCGTGCGGCCGTAGACAAGGGGCAGGTGTTGCAGGCGGATGCCGGCGTGCAGCGTCATGTAGTCGACGCCCTGCTTCGCCTGATGCTCGACGATGTCGAGAAAATCCTGCGCCGTGAGCTGCTCGAGCTCCTTGCCCTGCAGCACGGCCTGGTAGATCGGCACCGTGCCGATGGGCACGGAGGAGGCCGTGATGATCGCCGTGCGCACACCGTCGATGTTGGAGCCCGTCGAGAGGTCCATGACCGTGTCGGCGCCGTACTTGACCGCGAGCTGCAGCTTGCCGACTTCCTCATCGAGCGAGGAGGTGACGGCCGAGTTGCCGATGTTGGCGTTGATCTTGACGCGCGCGACCTTGCCGATGCCCATCGGCTGGAGCGCGCCGGCCATGTGATGGATGTTGGCGGGGATGACGAGTCGCCCGCGCGCGACTTCGGCGCGCACCAACTCGGGCTCGAGCTCTTCGCGCGCGGCGACGAACGCCATGGCGGGGGTGATCTCACCGCGCCGCGCGAACGCCATCTGCGTGCGCGCCACCCGGCCAGTGGCCGGGGCCTGCGTGCCATTCTGCATTGTCTGACTCCCTACGCCGGTACGAGCCGGATCAGGTTCTGCGGGACTCTCTCAGCCGACGTCAGGCGTGACGGCGGCACCCCGGTCAATGGAGGAGTCTAGTGGGCGAGGACGGCGTCATCAACGACACCCCAACGCCCGTCGCGAAGATGAGCGGAATGCCGTAGATCGCCCACGGCCACGTGTACCCGCCCGCTTCGCCCACCACGACGAAGCAGCCCACCCCCCACGCCACGCCCACGACCACCGACGCCCACGCCCCGGCCGTTGTCGCCTTGGGCCAGTGAAAGCCCGCGAGCAGCGCAAAGCTCAATGCCGCAACGGGAATGTTGGCGAGGATGAGCCGGTTGAGGATGTCGTCCACCAGCAGGTTCGCGCCGAGCCAGCACAGCACCGCGAATCCGACCATGAGCAACCGCTGCCCGCGCACCGACATCCCGCCCTTCACCTGGAAGTCCGCCGCCACCATGGCCGCCATCGCGCTCCACACCCCGGCCAGCGTCGTGAGCGCCGCGGTGAAGAGCATCGCGAGCCCCACTCCCTTGAGCCCGCCGGGCAACCACATCGCGATCATCTGCGGCACCACCTGCTGCGGGTCGGCCAACTCCACGCCACTGGCCTTGAACCACGCGGCGCTCAGCACCATCGCGCCGTAGAGCAGGAAGATGAGCACCGCGCTCAAGCCGACTGCCGTGAACGCGGTCTTCTCGTCCTTCGCGGCGAAGATTTTCTGTCCGTACCATGGCGCCGCGATGTACGTGAAGCTCGTGAGCACGATGAGCGTCGTCACGAACCGGAACGGCAGCGCAGCGTTCGACCACTGCGCCCACGGTGCGAAGTGCTGCTGCTCCGCGGGAAACGCCGCGAGTATCGCGCCCTCCGGCACCTTCGCGTAGCCGATGATCGCGAGGAGCGGCAGCAGCACGAGCGTGAGCGCGAACCCCACGAGATCGCTCCGCACCACGCTCTCGAGCCCGCCCGAGATCACCACGAGTACCACCACCAGCGTGAGCACCGCTGACAAGACCCACGCGTCCACCCCGGGCACGATCGGTTGGAAGATGAGCGCGAGCGACTTGACGTACGTCGCACAGAACCCGGTCATCGCCAACAGCAGCAACCCCGACGCAAGCCGCCCGAGCGCCGGCGAGTACCGCTCCGTGAACAGCTCTGCCACACTCAACCGGTTGAAGCGCTTCCACGGCTTGGCCACTGTCAGCGTGTAGAAGCCGAGCCCCACGAGGAAGACGAACGGGAGCGCGAGCGCCATCGGCCCCGCGCGATAGCCCACCGCGCTGAAGGCGAGCAGCGTGCTCGTGTTGAACTCCGTCATCACGAGCGTCGCCACGAGCGGCAGCAACCCCACCGACCGGTCGGCCACGAGATAGCGCTCCGCGCTCACGCTCGCGCGGCGCCCCACCAGCACCAGCACCGCGATCACGGCCGCGAATCCGGCCAGGTCGATCCCGGTCATGCGGCGCCCGGCATCCAGCGCGCTGTCGAGAGCGTAGACTCCCTCATCCCCCAACCGCGCACCACCAGCCGATGACATCGACCACCCGTCGTCGCTTCAGTCCCGAATACGTCGCACTCGCCGCCCGCTGGCTCGGCTTGCTCAGTCACGAGACGCGGCTCCACCTCGTGCTCACGCTCGCGCAGGGCGCAAGCACGGTGAGCGACCTGTGTGCCCATCTGGGTCTCCAGCAGAGCAACTGCAGCCACCACTTGGCGATCCTCCGCAATGCCGACCTCGTCGTGGATGAGCGCGACGGGCAGTTCGTCGTCTACCGGCTCAACGTCGAGGTCTGGCGACGCATCGGCGACGGCTTCTTCGACCAGCTCCTGGGCGGCGCCGACACGGCCACCCTCCAGCACGTCCGCATCCAGCGTCTGCCGTCACGGTCCTGAGCCATCCGACGCGCGAGGTTCGACCGGATGCATCCGACCTGCCGCGCCCATCGTATGGACGGATGAACATATCTCCATGACAGCCACCGGCAGCGTCGTCGGAGGCCGCGCCCCCTCGTCGGAGTTCGCATGCCCCTCTCTCGTCTGCCCCGCCTGCTCGCCCTCATCGGCCTGATCACGGGCGCGTTCGTCGTTTCCTCTCCTGCCCACGCCCAACGCGCCGAGGCGACCGTCGCCGGTACCGTGCGCTCGCAGGGCGGACGACCCATCGCCGGCGCCCGCGTCGAGACTGCCGACGGCGCCAACAAGGCCGAGGCCGACTCGGCTGGCCGCTTCCGTCTCTCCACACCCACGGGTGACGTCACCGTCACGATCTCGGCGATCGGCTTCCGCCTGGTCACGATTCCGCTCGTCGCCCTCGTCGCCGGCGAGGTGCGCCCGCTGGCCATCACGCTCGCGCCGCTCTACACCCTCGTGGCCACGCGCATCGTGGCCACGCCGGAACGTCCGCTCCTCAATACCGAGAACGCGACGACCGGCGGCTCCATCGAGAAGGCCGAGCTTCTCGCGCTCCCCACCGACGCGCGCGATCCCATCGCGCTCCTGTTCAACGTGCCGGGCATCACGCAGGCGTCAGGCTTCTTCGGCGACGCTCCCACGCTGTCGTTCAACGCGCAGAACTCGCTCTACTCCTCGTACCTGCTCGACGGGCTCGACAACACCGAGGGCTTCCTCGGCGGACCACGCGTCGAGTTTCCGCTCGCGGGACTCGACCGCATGGACGCCTACGTCAACAGCTATTCGGCCGAGTTCGGGCGCAGCCCGAGCGGTGTCGTCAACCAGCTCACGCGCGGTGGTGGCAACACGCGCCGTGGCGAGCTCTTCCTCTACGGCCGTCCGGGGCTGGGCTCCGGCATCGATGCCGACAACAAGGTCCCCTTCGGCGCACAGCCCGCGGCCATTGCCCGCAACCAGCAGGGGTTCAGGCGCTTCCAGCTGGGAGGCGCACTGTCGGGCGCACTCGCGCCAGATCGGACCTTCTACTCGGTGGCCGCGGAGTACACGGACGAAGCGGAGGACCGGATCGGGTCCACGGCGCAGGCGAGCTTCCTTGGCACCGAGCGCCGCCAGAAGGTGAAGCTCTTCGGCCGGCTCGATCACGCATGGAGCAGCGACCAGTTCACGACGGTGCGTGCGGCGTTCTCGATCACCGATCGCGCGGGCACGGGGTCCGGCATCGTGACGCCGGAGGCGGACAACGTGACGCGGCGCATCGGCGGCCTCTACGCGCTCACGCACCGCACGTCGCTCGATGGCGGCAACGCCAGCAACACGCTCTCCGCGCAGGTGGGCACGTACCACTGGTACTTCCCGCCCGCCAACTCCGACTTCACCAAGCCGCAGGTGACGATCGTCGGCCCGGGCCCCTCGTTCACGCCGCAGGCCGTGGTGGGCTCCACCAACTTCGCCTTCGACGAAACCGAGCTGCAGCTCGAACTGCGCGATGTCTACGAGAGGGCGATCGGCACCGACCACACGCTGCGCCTCGGCGGCGACATCGTCCGCGCCGGCTTCGAGCTCTTCGCAGCGGGCACCAACCCGCTCGGCTCGTACGTGGTGGTCAACAACGGCAACATCAGCGCGCAGCCGGGCCGTCCGCTCCGCTACAGCGACATCCCGGCCAACGCACAGGTGCAGTCGTACACGGTGGACGCGCGGCCGCAGCAGGTGAACCTCTCGCAGACGGTGTACGGCGCCTTCGTCGAGGATCGCTGGAAGGTGAGCCCGAGCTTCACGCTCATTGCCGGTCTGCGCTGGGACTACGACGACATCACGAGCCGCGGCGCGAGCTCGGCTGATCTCTCCGGCTTCCAGCCGCGCGTGAGCTTCAACTGGTACGCGACGCCACGCAGCGTCGTGCGTGGCGGCGTCGGCATGTACGCGGGCAAGTTCCCGTACGCGGTCTACTCCGACGCGCAGCAGCTCGGCGTCAACGGCAACGCCACCGTGACGTTCAGTGGTGCGAGTGCGCCGGCCTTCGGCCAGGGCCCCAGTGCCGCAGCGCTCGCAGCCGCGGCCGGCACGCTGCCCCCGCGCGAGGTGTTCGCCGCCTTTCCCCTCGGTCTCAAGATGCCGATGAGCTACCAGGCCACCCTCGGCTACCAGCTGCAGGTGGGCGATGACTGGGGCTTCAGCATCGATCTCGTCGGCAGCCGCACCCTCAACCTGCCGCGCCTCGTCGACCTGAACCCGGTCAACAAGCCGCTCACGGCGGCCGACACCGCCAATCAAGTCTGCGCGTCCGCCACATCGTGTCCAGGCGACGCGTTCCGTCCGCAGAACCCCAACTCCACCGGCTATCGCCGCTACTCGTCCGCGCAATCGGGCGGCCAAGCGCTCTATGGCGGCGTCTACCTCGCCGCGCGCAAGCGACTCGCGCGCTCGCTCACTGTTGACGCCAACTATGTCCTCTCGCGCGCCATGACCGATGCGGAGGACATCAACTTTTCCGCGACGCAGGCCAACTGCTTCGGCGAGAACCGCCGCGATGCGCTCACCGGCGCACCGTGCTCGAGCACCGAGTGGGGCCGCGCCAACAACGATCGCACGCACCGCGCGACGGTGCGCGCCGTCTGGACACCGTGGAGCGCGTGGCGTTTCGCCGTCATCTCCGACGTGCAGAGCGGCCAGCCGTTCACCCGCGTGGCCGGCGTCACGGTCGGGGGCGGGCAGTCGCGCTACGACCTGCTCGGCTCCGGCCCGATCCGCGGCAACGGTTTCATCGGCAACAACGACCGCTATTTCGGCGTGGACCGCAACGTCGAGCAGCTGCCGCACTACGAGAAGACCAACGTCAGCGCGACCTACCTGCTCCCCGTGCGCGACGAGGTCATCGAGCTGCGCGCCGACGTGTTCAACCTGTTCAACAAGACGGAGTGGGGGAACTTCGCCAACGGCGTGGGCGGTGGCGGCAGCCGCGTGCAGACCGGCCGTCCCGGCGGCGCGATCTACAACTTCAACCCGGGTACGCCGAGGCAGTTGCAGCTCTCCGTGCGCTGGGGCTTCTAGCGCGACGCCAACGGCCCGCGCCACGCGCCCGGGCCGTTGGTGGGTAGCTTCACGATCATGTTCGACGAACGATTTCGTCGTGCCTTTCCCGCGCTCGCCGCAGGTCCCGTGCACGCTCTCGCGCGCGCGGGCGCAACGCCCAATCAGGTGACGCTCACCGCGTGCGCGCTCGGCTGCGCGGCCGCGTGGCTGGTTTCCTCGGGGCGCGGCGGCCCCGGCATCGTCGTCTGGCTTGCGAGCCGCGTGCTCGATGGCCTCGATGGCCTGCTCGCTCGCGAAACGGGGCGCGGCAGCGCCTTCGGCGGTTACCTCGACATCACGCTCGACATGGCCGCGTACGGCGCCATGATTGTTGGCTTTGCCGTCGTGCACCCGTCCCTCGCCATCGGGTGGGTCGCCGTGCTGCTTGGCTACCTCCTGGTGACGACGAGCACGCTGGCGCTCTCGTCGCTGCTCGAGGCGCACCACGCGCGCGCGGGACTCACCAACCGCTCAATCGCCTTCACGCCGGGCTTCGCGGAGGCGGGCGAGACGAGCATCGTGTACGTGTTGCTCGTGCTGGTGCCGGGCGCCGCCACCTGGCTCGTGTGGGGATGGGTGGCGCTGCTCGCGGCCACGGTGGTGCAGCGCACGCGCTTCGCGCAGAGGATCCTCGGCGAGCTGTAGCGCGGCGCGCCAGCACGCGTGCCGCGCGGCGGTGATTCACCGGATAGCGTAGTCTTCGAGAGCCGGTCCGGGCCCCGGTCGCTCGAGCAGCGCCAGCAGCGCTCTCAGCACCTCGCGCTGGCCGTCCGCGTCGCCGGGCTCGCCGAGCGCACGCCCGAACCGGTACGGCACCGCGAGCATGCGCGGCGCGCGCAGCACTTCCGCCACGTTCCGCACCAGCGCGATGCACGCCGTCGGGATCCCGCCCCGTTCCACTTCCGCCGCGAGCAGCCCGACCGACTGCGTACAGGTGGGTCAGACGGGAACGAACAACGCCGCATCCACCTCATCGACGCGCAGGGCATCGACGATCCCGGGCGCGGTCTGCTTGATGAACCGGCCCGGCGCGAGCAGGCTGCCGTTGAAGCTCACCGCGCGCGGCGCCACCGCGCCGATCTCGCCCGCGGCGGCAAGCTCGTGCAGCCGGTCGAGCGGCAGCGCGAGGTTCTTGTCCTTGATGATCGCGCCGCGATCGAACGCGTCGCTCGTCTGCCCGATGGCCAGCGCGTTGATGGCGGTGTCGCTCGGCAGGTAGCGCGCCGAGAGGTCCTCGCCTTCCCGTGTGCCGAAGTCGGCGTCGACGCCGAGGCGATAGAGACCCGCGCTCGTCACGAGCGCCACGCGCGCCTCGGTCAGTTTCACGCGCAGCGTTGCCCACGGCGCGCCCGCGACCGTCCTCCAGCGATACGCGCGTATCGAGAAGCGATACATGAGCGGCAGTTCGTCCCAGCTGGCCATGGACGAAAGTTGACGCACGGGCGCCTCGCGCGCAAAAACGGGGGCAATCCGCGACACGATCGCGGACGTAGTCCTCATGCAGCCGCAGCGCGCGGGCTTCGTCGCATCTACGCACGTCGATATCTCCTTGCCGCCGCGTCGTGCTTGCGTAGGATGATCTGTGGTCCCTCATCACTTCCCATGACGCGCTCGCCCGCCGCTTCACCCCGCCAGTCTACCGTGCGCGCTGCCTGGTCCGCCCTCACCGAGCCGGTGCTCGCGGAGTCGCGCGCCCTCCTCGCGCGCAACTGGGCGCACCTGCCCGAGCCACTGCGCACGCCGCACCAGATGCTCGGACGGCAGGGCAATGGCTGCGGCGCCACGATCGGCGCGATGCCCCGCTGCGACTTTGCCTGCCGTGGTTGCTATCTGGGGGAGGAGGCCAACAAGGTTCCCGCCGAGTCGGTCGAAGCGATCAAGGCGCAGATGCGCGCGCTGCGCCCCGTCCTCGGGCCAGCGGGCAATCTCCAGCTCACCGACGGCGAGGTGACGCTGCGCCCCGCAGAGGAAGTCATCGAGCTGCTGCGATATGCGCGCACGCTCGACCTGATTCCGATGCTGATGACGCACGGCGACTCGTTTCGCCGGCGCCCCGGCCTGCTCGAGCGGCTCGCGCGCGAGGGTGGGCTCACGGAGTTGAGCATCCACGTCGACACGACGCAGCGCGGCCGAACCGGCGACCATCGCCACGCGCGCACCGAGGCGGAGCTCAATCCGCTGCGCGCCGAGTTCGCGCAGCTGTTGCGCGACACGCGCGCAACCACCGGCATCAACGTGCGCGCCGCGACCACGATGACGGTGACACCCGACAACATCGGTGGGGTGGCCGACGTCGTTCGCTGGCTCGTGGACAATCCCGATGCCTTCTTCATGATCTCGTTCCAGCCCGTTGCGCAGGTGGGCCGCACCGAGGATGGCCTGGGCGATTCGGTGGAGGTCGAGGCGCTCTGGCGCGAGATTGCGCGTGGCGTGTACGGCAGCGCCGACGAGACGAGCGTCGCGAAGCTCCTCGGCGGACAGAAGTGGCTTGGTCATCCCGCGTGCAACCGGTTCGTGCACGGCATCGTGGCGAAGCGCGCGAGCGGCGGCACCCTCCACTGCGTGCGGCAGCACGGCGACACGACCGACGAGCGCTTGGTGGACGGCTTCCTTGCGCGCTTCGGCGGCATCTCCTTCCGCCGCGACACGCGCGCCACCGCGATCGCCCGCGCGGTGGGCCTCGCGCTCCGAGCGCCCGGCTTCTTCGCCCGCAGCGTTCCGCCCTTCGCGCTGCACTGGCTGCGCCGCCTCGGCGACGGCAATGCGTGGCGCGCCGTGCGCGAGCTAGCGACGGGCACGCTGCACGCGCACGGCCTGCTCTTCGTGAGCCATCATTTCATGAGCAAGGCGCAGCTCGAGACGCCGCTTGGCCAGGAGCGCGTCCAGCAGTGCGTGTTCACGGTGCCCGTCGACGGCCAGCTCGTGAGCATGTGCGAGGTCAACGCACTCGGAATTCGCGAGCGGTACTACGCGCAGATCGAGCGGCCGGCGCGGATCACGCGGGAAACGGCGGCGACCGCCTGAGGGCGTGCGTCGCGCGGCCATCGGGGCGCGGCGGCGACGGCCTGAGGGCGCGCGTCGCCTGCCCGCGCTGGGCCGTCGACGGGGGACTCAGCGCTGCGCGATCTTGCGCGCCTTCGCCTGACTGTTGAGCGTCCAGTCGTAGTCCGTCTGCACCGCCTTGAAGTCGCCGCTCAGGAGCAGCTGCTTGTCGAGCCCGTCCGGGAACCACTTGGCCATGAACTTCGCGGACCCCTGGATCGTCCCGCCGAAGTCCTCCTTGTAGTAGCCGAAGATCATCGAGTGGTTGAGTGTGCGGCTAGCGACGTCCACGCGGTTCTTGTTGGGCGACTTGAGGATGAACTGCACCCCCTGGTCGTCCAGCTGCGCGTCGAGCTTCGCGCCCGTGTACGCCTCGCTGCGGAGCGGTGGGCACCCCATCGCGGCACAGACGAGCGCGAAGTGGATGCGCGGCTCCTTGTACGTCGGGCGGATGATCCTGTGCTCGATGTCGTCGAGCGTGTAGTCCTTGCCCCCCACCTTCGCGAGCGGTTCCGCCCACGGGCCCTTGAGCTTGAGGAAGAGCGTCTTGTTGATGTTGCGGATGCTCTCGGTCTCGTTGTGCGAAACGATCAGCTGGATCGTGTACGCGTTGTACGCGTTGATCCAGAACGCGAGCTGCTCGTCGCGCGGCAGCGTCGCCGGATCGGTCGCGGCCAGCGTCTTCAGGTACGCACCGAACTCGGGCGCCGCCTTGAACGCGTCGTAGTTGACCATGCCGTTGATCACGTGCTTGCGCAGCAGCGCGTCGAAGGCGCCATGGTCAAACCCCTGCGATGCAGCAGCGCCGGCAGCGGTGACGCTCATGGCGATGGCCGCGACCGCGCGGCGAATGGAACGGGTGGACATGATGCGAACTCCGGGAAGACGGGACGGGACCGCACCGGCATCGGCGCGAATCAGGCGAAGAAGCGGAACCAGGTCGTGAAGAACTGTCTGGCCGTCGGCGTCAGGCGCGTGCGGTTGTACGCGTCGGCTGCCTTGCGCAGCGACTCGCCGATGGTCGGATACGGATGGATCGTCGCGCCGATGGCGCCCAACCCCAGCCCGTTGGTCATGCACAGCGTGATCTCGCCGATGAGATCGCCCGCATGCTCGGCCACGATCGTGGCGCCAAGGATCCGGTCGCTGCCGGCCTTGAGGTGCACGCGCACGAGGCCCTCCTCCTGGCCGTCGAGTCGCGCGCGATCCACGTCGTGGAACGGGACGGTGATGGTCTGCACGGCAAGGCCCGCCTGCCTGGCGCTTTCGGGCGTGTACCCCACGTGCGCGAGCTCGGGACTCGTGTACGTGGCCCACGGAATCACGAGCTGGCTGGCCTTGGCGCGTCCGAAGAAGAGCGCGTTGCGCACCACTGCGCGCGCCATGAAGTCGGCGGCGTGGGTGAACTGGAAGCGGCTCGCGCAGTCGCCGATGGCGTAGACGTTGGCGTTGCTCGTGCGGAAGCGGTCGTCCACGACCACGCCGCTCTTCGTGAAGGCGACGCCGGCCTGCTCGAGCCCCATGCCCTCCACGTTCGGTGCGCGCCCGATGGCCACGAGCAGCTGGTCGCCCTCGAGCACCTCCTCGCGGCCGTCGCAGGTGATGACAACGCGAAACGTGCCGCCCTCGTGCTGCACCGTGTTGATCGCCACGCTGAAACGGAACCGCACGCCGCTCCTCGACATGCCCGCCTGCACCAGCTGCGCCGCCTCGGCCTCTTCGCGCGACAATATCCGGGCGCTGCGATCGATGAGCGTCACGTCGCTGCCGAAGCGTGCGAAGCTCTGCGCCATCTCGCAGCCGATCGGGCCACCACCGATGACGAGCAGGCGACGCGGCAGCGTCGTGAGCGTGAACACCGACTCGTTGGTGAGGTATGGCGTGCCCGCGAGCCCGGGAATCGGCGGCGCGGCGGCGCGTGCCCCGGTCGCGATCACCGCGCGCCGGAAACGCAGCACCTGATCGTCCACCTCGACCGCGCTCGCCGACATGAACCGACCATCGCCCAGAAAGACATCGACGCCGAGCGACGCGTAGCGTGGCGTACCGTCCACCACCGAGATGTCCGCGCGCAGGCGGCGCATGCGCTCCATCACGGCGCCGAAGTCACCGCCCCCGCTGGCGGCCGGTCCCGCGAAATCACTGGCGGCCGTGCGCGCGGCCTCCCATGCGCGCGACGGCGCGATCACTCCCTTGCTCGGCACGCAGCCGACGTTGAGGCAATCGCCACCCATGAGGTGCCGCTCGATGAGCGCGACCTTGGCGCCCAAGCCCGCGGCCGCGGACGCCGTCACGAGGCCGGCCGTGCCCGCGCCGATGACCACCACGTGATAGCGGTCCTTCGCGCGCGGATTGGTCCAGCCGTGCGGGTGCACATTGGCCACGAGCCGCCGGTTGTGTGCGTCGTCGGGCTGCATCACCATGTCCGCGTCGTGGCGAGTCGAAGACGTCGTCACGGCGCCGCGGGACGGCCCGCTGCGACGTCCGTGCCCTCGGTAGCCTCGCGCAGCGCGCGCCGTGCCGTGCGCGTGACGAGCGCCGTCACCACGATCGTCGCGAGCAGGCCCACGCCCAGCACAGCGTAGTACCCCGCGTCCTTCGGCGCCTGCGCGCCACTCGCGAGCGCAGCGACGTCTCCCGCCAGTCGCCCGTAGTACACGAACAGCACGGTGCCCGGCAGCATGCCGAACGCGGCCACGAGGTAGTCCCTGAGCGTCACCTGCGTCAGCCCCAGCGCATAGTTGAGCAGCGAAAACGGAAATGCCGGCGAAAGGCGCAGTAGCGTCACGATCCGGCGCCCGTCCGCGCCGATGGCGCGATCGATCGCGGCAAAGCGTCTGTTGCCGGCAAGGCGCTGCTCGACCCAGCCGCGCGCCGCGTACCGCGCGATGAGGAACGCCAGCGTGGAACCGAGCGTCGCGCCCACGAAGACCAGCGCGATCCCCTTCACGAGACCGAAGATTGCGCCGGCCGCGAGCGTCAGCAACGACCCCGGAATGAACGCGACGCACGCAAGGGCATACCCCACCACGAACACGACCGCGCCAAGCGCCCCGAGTCCGTTGATGTACGCCGCGAAGCGCGGCACGAGTGCGGCCGCCTGCCGGCCGGCCAACACGAGCGACACGAGCACCAGCACCACCACGAGGACGCGTCCCCACCGCTGCGCGGGCGTCGTGGCAGGTGTCGGTGAGGCAGCGGCGGTCATCGTCACGAAGGTAGGAGGTTCACGTGCGTTCGGCAGGTCGCCGGAAATACGCCTGCGCCCGGTCTTCCGGATTGCCGCACGCGATCGGCTCAGGCGTGCGCCCCACGGAACACGAAGGACAAGGCCCCGCACACGTAGAGCCCCGCCCAGAGGAAGCCGAGCCTCGGCGGCTCCTTGAGGTACACCCACGCGAACGGTACGAACACCGAGAGCGTAGTGGTTTTCTGGATGATCGTGAGCTGCCCGACGGAAAGCGTCGTGTGACCCACCCGGTTCGCGAATACCCGACGCAGGTATTCGGACATGCGCGTGGTCGCAGTCGGTTGGCTGTTGACTTACTTCATGCCGAATGTAACGTCTCCATTGACAAGCCTGCCCGCGAAACGTGCAGAAGCGTCGTGCAGAAGTGTCGTGGGAAGAGTGGGCGATTGCATGGCGATGACGCCATCGCGCCCTCCAAGTGGGAAAGCGGAGTTGAACATGGAAGATCCAGGCATGATCCCGGCGTCCGCATCATGATCCGCGTCTTCGTTGCCGACGACCATGCGATGCTGCGCGACGCACTCGCGGCCAAGCTCGCCACGATCCCCGATTTCGGCGTGGCTGGCCAGGCCGGCACGGTCGAGGAGATGTTCACGCGACTCCCCACCTCCGATGCCCGCGTGCTGCTGCTCGACGTGCGCATGCCCGGGCCTCCGCTCGCCGACACGCTGACGCGGCTCCGCACCGAGTTCCCCACCGTGCAGGTGCTCGTCGTCTCGGGCTATCCCGAGGAATCGTACGCGGCCCGCGTCATCCGCATGGGCGCCGCCGGGTTCCTCAACAAGGAACACGCGATCGACCAGCTCGCGGTGGCGATTCGCACCGTGGCGAGCGGTGAACCGTTCGTGACGGCGCGCCAGGCGAGCGACATGGCGCGCTCGCTGCAGCGCCCCGGACTTGCGCCACCGGAACTCTCCGAGCGCGAGCTCGAGGTGCTGCAGGCACTGGGCGCCGGTGAATCGCTCAAGGAAACGGCGGCACGCCTCTCGATCAGCCCCAAGACGGTGAGCACCTATCGTGCGCGCCTCGCGGAGAAGCTGGGCGCGAAGTCCACCGCGGAGCTCATCCGCTACGCCATCGATCGCGGACTGCTCCCCGGCTGACGTGTCACCCGCGCGACACGCGCCAGCTGCACTGTCCTCGCGCGACCCATTGCGCCACGCTTCCGCTCCCGCGATGCTGAACGCATGACCGTGATCGAGGGAGTGCCCGCGCCGGGTGCCGCCGAACTCCTGGGCCTGATCCTCGGCTCCAGCTTCGCCGCGGGCCTCAACCTCTACGCCACGGTCCTGATCGCGGGACTCGTGCAGCTCGCCGGGTGGACTACGCTCCCCGGCGGACTCGGGTTGCTCTCGCATCCAATGGTACTCGGCATCGCGGGCTTCCTGTTCGTGGTCGAGTTCCTCGCCGACAAGGTCCCCTTCGTGGACAATGTCTGGGACGCCGTACACACTTTCATCCGTCCCACCGCAGCGGCGGCCATCGCGATCGGTGCGATGGGCGGTGCGCCGGAATCATGGAAGATCGGGGCCGCGTTGCTCGCGGGCACCGTCGCACTCACGAGCCATGGCGCCAAGGCGAGCACCCGCGCCGCCGCGAATGTCAGCCCGGAGCCGTTCTCGAACTGGATCCTGAGTATCGGCGAGGACCTCCTCGCGGGCGGCCTCACCTGGCTGGCGACGACGCACCCCTACGTGGCTGGATGCATCGTTGTCGTGCTGCTCATCGTGGCGGTGGTGCTCGTGCGCGCCATCGTGCGACTCGCGCGGAAGTGGCTCGTCGAACCGTTCGTCGAAGGCGCCGGCGAACCGCCCGCCCCCGCGTCGTAAGCGCGCGGCTAGAAGTCTTCCCAGGCGAAGCCGGCGGCCATCCGCTCGAGCTTCTTCTGCTTCACGTCGAGCCGCAGCACGGTCACCGCGCCCGCGCGCTCGGTCGTCGCGCGCGTGACCAGCTCATCGATGCCGTCCCCATCGACGTCATACGCGCCGAGGATCTCGTGCGAGCGGAAGCGGAAGTCGGCGACCTTGAGCGGCGTCACCTTCCCCTTGTCGTCCACGATCACCACGCGCTCGACAAACCACTGGCCGCGGTCATCGCGCAGCATCATCGCCATCGCAAGACGTCCCAATGCGCCGAAGCACCCGAGCACGCGCGTGCCGCGCGTGATCACCTTCTTCGAGACGCCAGTGTACGCCGGCCGCGGCGTGTTCTTGACGACGAGCTCGAGCGAGTCCTTGAGCCACTTCTCCCGCTCCTTGAGGTCTGCGCTCAACGAGTCGCGCACGCACGGCTCGCTTTCGGTGGTGCTGCTCGCGGCGGACGACGATGAAGCGGACGAGGATGCCACGGGTGACGCGGCGGACGATGACGCGATGGGTGAGGACGCGGCGGACGGTGACGCGGCCGCTGATGACGCCGCGGCGCGCACGGGCAACGGTACGCCCACGCGTTCCGCGACGGCAGTGAGCTTGTCGTTCTTCTTCGCCATCGAATCGATCGCTGGCGTCAATGCGAGCGTCGCCACCACGCGCGAGCTCCAGACGTCGAAGCCCGTGATTTTCGTGGCAATCGTGCCGAACGTGCCGTGCAGCGTGAACGCCGTGCCGATCGGGATCGGTGACCTGGTCGCGATGACCTGCTGGAACGCACGCGCACGCGCGCTGTCCTTGCGCACGTCGAGATCCAGTCGCGCCAGGTCGAGCAGCAGGCGCTTGCCGCGCGCAGCCGCCACGAAACGCGCTTGCCCAGCGGGCGGCCACGTGGTGCGTGCGATGATCGAATCCCCGACCACCGCGAGGTCGGTGCCGAGTCGCAGTCCATCGGGGCCGAGCTTGATGGGCGGAGGAACGGGCTTGGGCGCCGGCGCCTTGGTCGCTGGCTTGCTGGCGCTCGACACCGGCCTGGTCGCTCCCTGCGCGAGCGCCGTTCCCGTGAGGGCGGCAAAGACGAGCGCGAGCGGCACAAGGCGTGCAGACATGGCCCAATGCTACACGACCCCATCGTGCGCGCCACCTCTCGCTCGCCCCCCGTGCGGGACGTCCCCCCGCGCGCTATCGTATTCCTCCCTTCGTCATCCCGCATGCCTTTTCGCTACGTCCGACCCATCGACGCGCCCGACGCTGGACGCGCCCTCGCAGAACCGTCCTCGGTTCCGCTGGGTGGGGGCACGGACCTGCTCGTGACGATGCACGAGGGACTCGCGACGCCTTCCACGCTCGTGGACCTGCGCCGCGTACCGGGCTCCGATGCAATCACCACCGCGAGCGACGGCACGCTCACCATCGGCGGCAGCGCGCGCCTCGCCGACATCGCGACGCACCCGCACGTGCGCGCGCACTACGGCGTGCTGGCCGAAGCGTGCGAGAGTGTCGGCACCACGCAGCTCCGCGAAATGGGCACGCTCGGCGGCAACCTCTGCCAGCGGCCGCGCTGCTGGTACTTCCGCCGCGGCGTCAGCTGCTTCAAGTCCGGCGGCAACCGTTGCCCAGCCGCCCAAGGCGAGAACCAGTACCTCGGCGTTCTTGGTGGCGGTCCGTGCCACGCGCCGCACCCGAGCGATCCGGCCGTGGCGCTCACGGCGCTCGAGGCCACGATCATGGTGGGCAGCGCCACGCACGAGCGACGCGTTCCGATGGGCATGTTCTACGACGCCACCGACGTGACGCGCGAGACGGTCCTCGCGCCCGGTGAGTACGTGCGCGCCGTCGAACTCTCGCCCGCAAACGCGGGACCCGTGCAGCGCTACGAGAAGCTGATGCAGCGTGGCGCGTGGGACTTCGCGCTTGTCTCGCTCGCGGCCGTGCGGCGCACCGACGGCGACGTGCGGCTCGTGCTCGGCGGCGTGGCCCCGAAGCCGTGGCGCGTGACTTCGAGCATCGAGGAGGACGTCGCGAGTGGCGGTCTCGACGAGGAGACGATTGCGGTGCTCGCCGAACGCGCGCTCTACGATGCCGCCCCGCTCTCGCAGAACGGCTACAAGGTGACGCAAGCCGAGGCGCTCCTGCGGCGCGCCATGGCGGTCATCGCCCGATGAGCGCGACCAAGCGTCACCCGTTCGCCTGCATCATCCTCGCGGCAGGCGCCGGCTCGCGCTTCGGCGAACCGAAGGTGGGCGCCGAGTGGACGACTGGTGTGCGCTTCATCGACCAGGTGGCGCAACTCGCGACATGGACTGGCGCGGATCCGATCATCGCCGTGGTGCCACCGGGCGTGGCGGTGCCGGACGGCGTGCGCGCCGTGATCAATGCCGATGCGAAGGGCGAGCAGGTGGCGTCGTTGCGACTCGCGCTCGCACAACTCACCAGCAGCACGGCCGAGGGCGCACTCGTCTGGCCGGTGGACCATCCCGCGGTGCGCGTCGAGAGCGCGTTGGCGGTGCTCGACGCCGCGCGCCGTACCGACGCGGCGATCGTCGTGCCCACGCAGGGTGGCCGCCGTGGGCATCCCACCTGGTTCCATCGCAGCACGTGGCGCGAGCTGGTGACCGTGAAGGACGGCGGCGCGCGCGCGGTGGTGCAGGCCGATCCGTCGCGCGTGGTGGAGGTCGCTGTCGACGACGCGGGCGTGCATCACGACATCGACACGCAGGGCGACCTCGTGGCCGCGCGCGGCCGGACCGCATGACGCTCAACGGCGCCCCGAGAATCGTCGCGCACCTGATCGAGACGGGCACGACGGTGGCGCATCCGCTCGTGACGCCCGTCGTGCGCATCGGTCGCGATCCGGAGAACGAGATTCTCGTGCGCGACGCCACGGTGTCGCGGCTGCATGCCGAAGTGCGTTCGGCGTTCGGCGTGCGCACGCTCACCGTCATGGGTTCGACGGGCGGACGCGTCAACGACGAACGGGTCGACGCGCCGGTGATGCTGACGCCGGGCGACCTGGTCGAGATCGGCGCGCGTCGCTTCACGTATCACGAGGGCGAGTTGCCGAGCGGCGTGATGTCATACGTGGGACACGGACAGGAGGCGCAGGGCGATCCCCTGCTGTCGCGCACGACGCAGTCCAATCCCGTGGTGCGGGTCGAGCAGCTGGCGCCGTCGGCGACGAGCAGGCCCGGTCGCGACTGGGGGAGCTTCGTGCTCGTGGCGGTCGCGTTCCTGTTCGGCTGCTGCGTGTATCTCGGCGGCATGCCGCGCTGAATGCCGTGAGCGTGGCGCGCGGGGTGGAGACGCGAGCGCGCGTCGTGGTCGTCACCGGCGCGGAATCGACGGGCAAGAGCTTGCTCGCAGCGGCACTCTCCACGGAAATCGGCGCGCCACTCTCCCTGGAGTTCGCGCGCGCGCATGCGGAGGGGGTGCAACGTGCGCTCGATGCGTCGGACGTGGAGCCGATTGCCCTGGGGCAACGGGCCAACGAGGACGCCGCCATTCAGCGTGCACGAGGCGGTGCGGTGGTGCTCGACACCGACCTGCGTTCGACGCTGCTGTACGCGAAGCACTACTACGGCGATGCGCACGTGCCGGAGTGGTTGCGCTCGGCGGTCGACGAGCGGAGACCGGCGCTCTACCTGTTGTGTGATGACGACGTGCCGTGGCGACCGGATCCGGTGCGCGATTCAGCGGAGGCACGCGCGACCATGCAGCGCGTGATCGTGGCGAGCGTGCGCGCGAGCGGCGTGCCGGTGGTCGTGCTGCGGGGCGCGCCGGGTGAGCGACTCGCGCGGGCGAGAGCGGCGGTCGAAAGCATGGGCTGAGGCCAGCGACCGGGCAGAGGGCGATCCTGGCTTCGTGCCGCCCTTTGGAACACGCTCCCTCCGCGGTGAATCACACGCGGTTCGTCGCACAGGCTCCGATTCTTGTGCGATGACCACCGCGTAAGCAATTGACCGACAGCGAGTTAACCGCTGCGCTATTCGCACACGCTTTCGTTGACGAATTGCGCCGACCTCGGTAGCTTGAGGCTCATGACGACGTCCGGGACTCTGTCTGGTTATCGCGGCATTCGCAGCGAGATCCTGATTGCGCTCAAGAAGGCGCAGCCGCTGACGGCGCGCGAGTTGGGGGAGCGCTTCGACCTCACGGCGAATGCGCTGCGGCGGCACCTGGAGCAACTCGAGGGCGACGGCGTGGTTCGACACGAGAGCCAGACGCGGGGGGTTGGAGCACCCGTGTTCGCCTACTCGCTCACGGCGGAGGGCGAGGCGCTCTTTCCCTCGGCGTACGTGGCTGCCTTGGTGGAGGCGCTCGAGACGGTGCGCCAGCATGCGGGCACTGCCGGCGTGGTCGACATGTTCAAGCGTCGTTGGGACGCGCTCGCCGACTCGGCTCGTCCCGAGCTGGAGAAGCTGGCGCTTCCAGAGCGGACCAAGCTGTTGGCGTCGATGTTGTCCGAGCAGGGCTACATGGCCGAGTCGGTCGCGCATGACGCCTCTAACACGACACTTACGGAACACAATTGCGCCATTCGTGCCGTTGCTGAACGCTATCCCGACATCTGCGAAGCTGAGACCGACTTCCTCGAGCTCATGCTCGGCGGTCGTGTCGAACGACAGGCGCACATCCTCAAGGGGTGCAACGCCTGCGAGTACACCGTGACGACCGACGTCGACCTTGGCGAGGCGAAGGCTGAGCCGCTCGTGCCACTGCGCATGCGCGACAAGCGGCTCGCCCAGGACGACCTCCCCCAGGCACACCCATGAGCACCGAAATCGAAGCACTCGTCAACCGCGAGTACCAGTACGGCTTCGTCACCGACGTGGCCACCGACACGGTGGCCAAGGGCTTGAGCGAAGACGTCGTGGCGCTCATCTCGTCCAAGAAGAACGAGCCGCAGTGGCTCCTCGACTGGCGTCTCAAGGCCTATCGCCGCTGGCTCACGATGAAGGAGCCGCACTGGCCCAACATCACGTACAACCCGATCGACTATCAGGGCACCAGCTACTACTCGGCCCCCAAGAGCGTCAAGCCACTGCAATCGCTCGATGAAGTGGACCCGGAGCTGCTCAAGACGTACGCCAAGCTCGGCATCCCGCTCAACGAGCAGAAGATGCTGAGTGGCGTGGCCGTCGACGCGATCTTCGATTCGGTGAGCGTCGGCACGACGATGAAGGCTGAGCTGCGCAAGCACGGCGTCGTCTTCTGCTCCTTCACCGAGGCCGTGCACGAGTTCCCCGATCTGGTGAAGAAGTACCTGGGCTCGGTGGTGCCGTACTCCGACAACTTCTTTGCCGCACTCAACTCCGCGGTGTTCTCCGATGGCTCCTTCTGCTACGTGCCCAAGGGGGTGCGCTGCCCGATGGAGCTCTCGACCTATTTCCGCATCAACGCCGCGGAGACGGGGCAGTTCGAGCGCACGCTGCTCGTGGCCGACGAGGGCGCCCACGTGAGCTACCTCGAGGGCTGCACGGCGCCCAAGCGCTCGACGAACCAGCTCCATGCCGCGGTGGTCGAGCTCGTGGCGCTCGACGGCGCGACGATCAAGTACTCGACCGTGCAGAACTGGTACGCCGGCGACAAGGACGGCGTCGGCGGCATCTACAACTTCGTCACCAAGCGCGGCAAGGCGATGAAGGGCTCGAAGATTTCCTGGACACAGGTCGAGACCGGTTCCGCGATCACGTGGAAGTACCCGAGCGTCATCCTGCAGGGCGACGACGCCGTGGGCGAGTTCTACTCGGTGGCCGTCGTCAACAACCATCAGCAGGCCGATACCGGCACCAAGATGATCCACGTCGGCAGGAACACGAAGTCGACGATCGTCTCCAAGGGGATCAGCGCCGGCCACGGACAGAACTCGTATCGCGGCAAGGTGCACGTGCTCCCCAAGGCGGCCGGCGCGCGCAACTACACCCAGTGCGACTCGATGCTCGTCGGCAACCAGTGCGGCGCGCACACCTTCCCGTACATCGAGGTCGAGAACAAGACCGCGACCCTCGAACACGAGGCCTCGACGAGCAAGATCGGCGAGGACCAGATCTTCTACCTCAAGCAGCGCGGGCTCTCGGCGGAACAGGCCGTGAGCATGATCGTGTCGGGCTTCTGTCGGGAGGTCTTCAAGGAGTTGCCGATGGAGTTCGCCTTGGAGGCGCAGCAGTTGCTCGGCATCACGCTCGAGGGGTCCGTCGGCTAGGAGGGGAACGGAGGTTGGGAGAGTTGCGGGGGTGGGAGACACAGAGCACACAGAGGATCACAGAGGGTGCCCCGTGAGCGAGCCATCGCTGCATCTGCTGATTGACGGTGCCTGATCTGCTCGTTCTCGCCGCTGCCATTTCAATCGCTCTTGCTGCTTCCTTTCAAAAGTTCTTGCTGTTGCCTCTCCAAAGTCCTTGCTGTTGCCCTTCCAAAATTCCTGCTGTTGCCCTTTCCAAGTGTTCTTGCTCTTGCCCTTTCCTAAGGACTTTGCTGTTGCCTTTCACGTCGTTCCTGCCCTAGCTGTTCCCATTGTTCTTGCTGTCGCCGTTGCCGTTTGTGGTTGCAGTTCTCTGTGCATCTCTGTGTGCTCTGTGTCTCCCCTCCCCGCACCTCTCCAGTCGTTCTCGCTCTTTTCTCCTCCGTATCCACACTGAGCGCCACATGCTCCGCATACAGAACCTCACCGCCACCGTCGGCGACAAGCAGATCCTCAACGGCATCTCCCTCACGGTGAACGCCGGCGAGGTGCACGCCATCATGGGCCCCAACGGCTCCGGCAAGTCGACGCTCGCGCAGGTGCTCGCGGGACACCCCGCGTACGAGGTCACGGGCGGCACGATCACGTACGAGGGCCAGGACCTCACGGAGATGGCCCCCGAGGTGCGCGCCCAGAAGGGTCTCTTCCTCGCCTTCCAGTATCCGATCGAGATCCCCGGCGTGACCAACGCCTACTTCCTGCGCGCCGCGTACAACGAACTCCGCAAGGCGAGGGGTCTCGACGAAGTGGACCCGATGGACTTTCTCGACCTCATGAGCGAGCGACTCAAGCTCGTCGAGATGGACGAGGCGATGCTCCAGCGCTCGGTCAACGCCGGCTTCTCCGGTGGCGAGAAGAAGCGCAACGAGATCCTGCAGATGGCGGTGCTCGAACCCAGGCTCGCGATCCTCGACGAGACGGACTCGGGGCTCGACATCGACGCCCTGCGCATCGTGGCCGCCGGCGTCAACGCGCTCAGGAAGCCGACCAACGCGACGATCGTCGTCACGCACTACCAGCGCCTGCTCAACCACATCGTGCCCGACGTCGTGCACGTGCTGGCCGCCGGTCGCATCATCAAGTCTGGTGACAAGGCGCTCGCGCTCGAGCTCGAGGCCAAGGGCTACGACTGGGTCCTCGAGGAGGCGGGCATGGCCGTGGGAGCGCACGCGTGAGCAGCACGCTCGCTCCCGACTTCACGCTGCAGACCGACGACGCGGTGAAGCAGGGCCCGGAGTGGCTCGTGCCCACGCGCCGCGCGGCAATGCAGGAGTTCGCGCGGCTGGGCTGGCCGACGACGCGCAACGAGGACTGGCATTACACCAATCCGTCGGCCATCGCGGAAGGCGGCTTCCAGCTCGTGTCGTCGGCAACGCACGGCGTGACGGCTGCTGACGTCGCGGGGTACACCTTCGCACAAGACGGCTGGCCGCTGCTCGTGTTCGTGAACGGGCGCTTTGATGGAGCGCTCTCGCGGCTCGGTGCGCTGCCGACGGGCGTGCGCGTCGCGACGCTCGCCGACGCCCTGCGCGCCGATCGCGCATTCCTCGAGGGACGGCTGGCCAAGGTCGCGCGTTTCGACGAGCACGCCTTCACGGCGCTCAACACGGCGTTCATGACCGAGGGAGCGGTGATCCACGTGGCGCCGAACACCGAGGTCGCGCAGCCGATCCACCTGCTGTTCATCGCCGACGAGGGCGCCGAGGGCGGTATCGTGCATCCGCGCGTGATCATCGCAGCCGAGCGTGGCTCGAAGGTGACGGTGATGGAGACGTGGGTGGCCAAGGGTGCGCCGCGCTACGTGTCCAACGTGGTGACCGAGGTGGACGTGGCCGAGGGCGCGACGGTGACGCACCTCAAGATCCAGCGCGAGTCGGCCGAGGCATTTCATGTGGGCACGGTGCAGGTGAACCAGGCGAAGGATTCACACTTCGTGCAGTTCACGTTCCAGTCGGGCGCCAAGCTGATGCGGAGCAACGTGTACACGCACCTGAACGGGAGCGGCTGCGGCTCGACGCTCAACGGCCTCGTGCTCGCCGACGGCCAGCAGCACCTGGACACGCAGACACGCATCGAGCACGTCGCCCCGAACTGCTACTCGCGCGAGCTTTACAAGGGCGTGCTCGACGGCGCGGGGCATGGCGTGTTCAACGGCAAGGTGTACGTGCACCCCGAGGCGCAGAAGACGGACGGCAAGCAGGAGA
>JANYHJ010000153.1 GCA_025359135.1 Gemmatimonadota bacterium
CTGCTGCGCGATGACCGCGAGCTTGAAGAGCCCGTAGGCGTAGTAGAAGACGGGGTCCGTCTGCGGTCGACCCGCGCGATCGAGATAGCGTGCCCACACCTCGGCGCGCGAGAGGTTGCCGGGCAGCGCGGTCACGCCAAGGCCGAGCGCACGCAATGCCGGCGGATCGCTCGCGTCGACCCAGTAGCCGAGCGAACTACCCAGATCCATGAGCGGATCGCCGAGCGTCGCCATTTCCCAGTCGAGCACCGCGATGATGCGTGTGAGATCGAGTGGGTCGAGGACGAAGTTGTCGTACTTGAAGTCGTTGTGGATGAGCGCCGCGCCGCTCTCGCCGGGCCGATTGGCGTCGAGCCACGCCGCGAGCGCGTCCATGTCGGCGACGTCATCGGTGCGCGCGCGTTGGTAGCGCGCGGCCCAGCCCTGCACCTGCCGCTCGACGTATCCCTCGGGCTTGCCCAGTTCAGCGATGCCGGGCGCACTGAGCGGCGTGTCGTGGATCGCGAGCAGCGCATCGACGAAGCCGTGCGAGAGTCCGCGCATGGTCGGCGCGTCGAGTGCCAAGCCCGGCGGATTCTGGCTGCGCAGGATGACCCCCGCGACGCGCTCCATGATGTAGAAGGGCGCGCCGATGATGGTGTCGTCGTCGGTGTGCGCGACGGGCCGCGGCACCGGTCCGCGTCGCGCGTGCAGCGCGGCGAGGATGCGGAACTCACGACCCATGTCGTGCGCGGAGCCTTTCTTGACGCCGCGCGGCGGGCGGCGGAGCACGAACTCACCGCGCGGCGTCGACAGCAGATATGTGAGGTTGGAAAAGCCGCGCGGGAACTGCTCCACGGTGATCGGTCCGGTCACCTCGGGCGCGTGGTCGACACACCACGCGAGGAGTGCGTCGGCGTCGACTTCTTCGCCGGCGCGGACGGCGCGTGCGGAATCGAGTGGGGGGGTGGTCACGGCGTGCGCGAGGTGTGCATGGCGTCGCCGGAATCAGGCGCGTGGGTGCGCTCGCGGCAAGGTTGCGTGGCCGCAAGCGCCGCGTGCACGCGTGGTCACCGCACCTTGGCCGTCTTCCAGATGATGTTGGTCGGCGGTGCTTTCTCGCCGGCGATCGTGAACTGGACAACAACGTCGAGGGAGTCCACGGGGCCCGTGCTGACCCAAGCGCTCTTGGCGTAGAGTCGGACGGTGACGGGCGTGTTGGTCACGGTCGGGGTCGCGGTCGCGCTCCCAGCGAAGGGCCATGCGAGGACAACGTCGCTCAGCGCAAATCGTCCCTGCGCATCGGCGTACGAAGTATTCGTTCCACGCAGAGAGTCGTGAGCGGCCGGTAGCACGTAGAGCGCGTACACACTCGAGTAAGGAATCGAGGTTCCGTCCAGTCGGAGCAGTTGGCCGGTCAGGTACGTGCAGCCGATGGATTGTCCGGAAGGGTCAGCATATAGCTCGTGCGGACAGGTGCCCGGCTCACTGCCGGTAGGACCACCGCCAAGACAGGACGCGACGACCGATAGCGCGATTGCCACAAGAGTCCGTGGAATCCGGCTCATGACGCCACACTCCGGCGCTCCCGATCACACATCTCAGTACGCCCTCGGATTCGCGCTCGACACGATCCGCACGGTATCGATGCGGAGGCGGTCGCCGGTCCGCGCGATGTGCAACGTCACCGGCACGCTGTCGAACGGCGTGAAGTCCCAGTACGGCGAACGCGCATACAGCATCACGCGCACGCTGTCGCCAGGCAGTCTGACCTGGCCAAAGATGTACACCTGAACACTGAACACATTCGCTGCGGTAAGCCTGCCCTCCCCGTAGGCGAGGTCGGTCGGGCTGCTCGTGTCGAAGGGCACCCACGCCACGACCGAGCCATACGGGAGCTTCCGTCCGCTGGCCAGCGACACCTCGCCGTAGGCACGGGCACAGCCGCTGCCAGGCTGCAGCCCCACGTCTCCGCCCAACTCGCAGATCGTCGAAGGGGGTGGCGCCACCGGTGCCTCCGACGCACACGCCCCCGCCAGCACACCCGCCAAGCCAATCAGCCACCGCGCACGCGCCCCAACCCTCGAACGACGCGCCACTACCTCTGTGCCCCTCTGTGTGCTCTGCGTCTCTGTGAGCACGCTCTTCCTCTGCCCCGCGACCAACCCCGCGATGACTCCGACCAATCGCCGCATCGCCGTACCTCCGAACCACTCCAGAGACTCCGTGCTGACGCCGTCACGTCGTCGTGACCAACGCCAAACCACTACTCCACCTTCAACCCATACCCCTTGAGCAGCTGCCGCGCCACAACCGTCTTGTGTACCTCGTCCGGCCCGTCATAGATCCGCGCGCCACGCTCGTGCCGGTACCAGTACGCCAGCGGGATGTCATCGGTCATGCCGAGCGCGCCATGCAGCTGCAGCGCCTTGTCCAGCACGCGCTGCAGCACGCCGGCCGTGTGGAACTTGATCGCGCTCACCGCCACGCGCGCCTCGTGCGCCCCCTTGGCCTCGATCTGCTGCGCCGCGTCCAGCACGAACAACCGCGCCGCGTCCGTCTCCGCACGACACTCGGCGATCATGTGCTGCACCGCCTGCTTGGAGCCGAGCGGAACGCCGGGCGCGATCATGCGCGACGCCGCCTGCTTGCACATCAGGTCGATCGCGCGATCGCAGATGCCGATCCAGCGCATGCAGTGATGGATGCGGCCCGGACCCAGTCGCTCCTGCGCCAGCGTGAATCCCGCACCCTCGGCGCCCAGTCGATTCGTGATCGGCACGCGCACCTTGTCGTAGCGCATCTCCGCATGGCTCGCGTAATCATCGCCTACGTCACCCATGATCTGGATGTTGCGGACGAGCTTCACCCCCTTCGCGTCCATCGGCACGATGATCTGTGACGCGCGCTCATGCGGCTTGCCGTCCGGGTTGGTCACGGCCATGACGATCGCGAACGCCGACCCGTCGGCCGCACTCGTGAACCACTTGTGGCCCGAGATCACGTAGTCGGCGCCATCGCGCACCGCCTTCGTTTCCATGAACACCGGGTTCGAGCCCGCGAACTCGGGCTCCGTCATGCTGAAGCACGAGCGGATGCTGCCGGCCACGAGCGGCGCGAGCCAGCGCGCACGCTGGTCCTCGCTGCCATGACTCATGAGCAGTTCCATGTTGCCGACGTCGGGCGCCTGGCAGTTGAGTGCGTAGTGAGCGATCGGCGATCGGCCAAGCGCCGCGCTCACCTTGGCGTACTCGGGCAGCGAGAGGCCCAGGCCGCCGTGGGCGCGCGGAATCCATGGCGCCCAGATGCCGCGCTTCTTGGCTTCGGCGCGCGCCTTGTCGAGTTCCGGCTTGAGCGCCTTGAACGAACCCTGCAGGAACTTGGGCTCGAGCGGGATGCACCGCTCGTCCACGAAGGCGTTGACCTTGCCGATCATGTCCTGCTGCGCGCCGGCCGCCATCTGCGCCTTGATCTGCTCGCGGATCAGGTCCGCCGGAATCACTCCCGTCATATCGTGTAGCCTCCGTCAACGACGTACGTCCCGCCCGTGATGAAGCTCGCGGCCGGGGAACACAGGAAGACGGCGAGCCCGGCCACTTCGTCGGGTTCACCGATGCGGGAGATCGGCTGCGCCTTGAGAAAACGGTTCATCAACTTCTCGTCCTGCCAGAGCGCTTCGCTGAAATCGGTCTTGATGAGACCCGGGCAGATCACGTTGGCACGCACTCCCTTGGGTCCCCACTCGCGCGCCATGACGTTGGTGAGCGCGATCAGCGCGCTCTTGCTCACGGAATAGATGCCCAAGCCATGGCCCGGCGTCATCCCCTCGACGCTCGCGATGTTGAGCACCGCGCCGCCCCCCCGCGCCGCCATGCTCGGCAGCGCGCGCTTCGCGATCTCGAACGGCCCCTGCAGGTTGACCGACATGATCTTGGCCCACGCACCCTCGTCGGTGTTCTCCACCGGGCCATAGACGGGATTGGTGGCGGCGTTGTTGACGACGATGTCGACGCCGCCGAGCTGCGCGATCGTGTCATCGACGAGCTTGCGCGCTTCGTCGAGCTTGCCGACGTTCGCCGGCAGGCCGACCGCCTTGTGGCCGGCGCTCGTGATCTCGGCAACCGCCGCATTGACGCCGTCGGCCTTGCGGCTCGAGACGACGACCGTCGCGCCCGCAGCGCCAAGCCCCTTCGCGATTGCGAGGCCGATGCCGCGGGTTGCTCCCGTGACGATGGCGATTTTCCCGTTCAGGTCAGGCTGGGTCATCCCGCAATATGCGGCGTGGACAGAAAACGCTCCACCACCGGACCGTGGAGCTCCCGCGCCTCACGCTCCCCCATGGCGATCGTGGCCTCGAGCAGGTCGGGACGCGTGTAGTCCCAGCGGTGCACCGGCACGGGATGCGACGGCGCGAGGTAGAGCCGCTTGCCGTCCTCCATCTGCGCGCCGCGGCCGGCGTAGGCACGCGTCAGCAGCACGAGGTTGTGCGTGGCCATCGGGATCTCGTCGGACACGAACGCGGGCACGTTGTCGACGAGCCCGCCGTCGAGCAGCTCCTCGCCGCGGAAGCGGCCGAGCGGGGTCACGGGTGGCGTGCTCCCCGAGGCGAGAATGAGCGCGGTCAGCTCTTCCGCATCACGACAGTCGCGCGCGTCGGCCACCACCGGACGGAAGCCGAGTGCGCGCCCGAGCTTCGGATGGATACGCGTGGGACTCGCCAACTTCTCCGCCTGATAGCCGAGCAGCCCGACGGTGGTGGCCACCGAGCCTGAGAGGAGACGCGGGAATCCCGCCGCGAGAATCAGGATCGGAAAGGGCGCCGCCTTGATCTTCTCGAAACCGCCACCCGCGAGCATGTGGCGGATGGTGGCGGGATAGACGTGCGCGTGCGGCGCCACCGAGCGGCCCTTGAGCACGTTGCCGAACTCGAAGTTCTTCTTCACGTGTGCGCGCGCGTCGAGCCAGAACTCCCACGCCGCTTCCGTGCGTCCCGCCACGTAGAGGCAGATCACGTAGGCGCCGGCCGAACATGCGGCGACGCCAACCGTCCGCGGCAAGAGCCACGGTCCCCACGTATTGAGCAGCCCCAGCTGATAGAAAGCACGATTGCCCCCACCCGCGAAGGTGAGGGCAATGTCACGGACGGGAGCGGTCACGTGCTCACCCCCCGGTCGCGTCTCCATTGGTGGGCGTGGCCGTTGCGACCGTCACACCGGGCACCGGCAGTCGCTTGACGAGCGTGAGGATCGTGTAGACCGCCACCGGCTCCGGCACCTGGTTCGACACTTCGACGTCCCAGGCCACCACGCCCTGCGGGACACCGCCTTCGGGCGTGTCCTTCAACGTCTTCTGCTTGCACGTGATCTTCACCTGAATCGTGTCACCCGCATACACAGGCTTCACGAAGCGCAGGTTGTCGAGGCCGTAGTTGGCGAGCACGGGGCCCGGCGCCGGATCGACGAACAGACCCGCCGCGGCCGACAGCACGAAGTAACCGTGCGCCACGCGTCGCTCGAAGAACGATTCGCGCGCGGCGATGTCGTCCATGTGCGCGTAGAAGAAATCGCCCGAGATCCCGGCGAAGTTCACGATGTCGGCCTCCGTGACCGTGCGGCGATGCGTCGTGAGCGACTCCCCGATGCGCAGCTCCTCGAAGTGCTTGCGGAACGGGTGAATGCGGTCCGTCGCGCGCTCGGCGCCCGGTGTCCAGTCATGCGTGATGGCCGTGATCGTCGTCGGCGAACCCTGCACCGCGGTGCGCTGCATGAAGTGCATCACGCCGCGCATGCCGCCCATCTCTTCGCCGCCGCCAGCGCGCCCAGGACCACCGTGCACGAGGTGCGGCATCGGCGACCCGTGTCCCGTACTCTCCTTCGCGTCATGACGATTGGCCACGAGCAAGCGGCCATGAAACGGGGCCACGCCGAGCACGATCTTCCGCGCCACAACGTCATCATTGGTGAAGAGCGAACCGCAGAGCGAGCCCTTGCCGCGTCGCGAGAGCTGGATCGCGTCGTCCACGTGCGCGTAGCCCATCACGGTGTTGACGGGGCCGAACGCCTCGACGTCGTGCGGCGTGGCCGCATGGAGCGGCTTGCTGCACGCCATCAGCGTGATCGGATAGAACGCGCCCTTGTCGCGATCGGCGCCCGTCACCGCGAAGTCCATGTTGCCGCCCGAGAAGAGCTCGGCTTCCTGCCGGATGCGCGCGACCGCCTTCCCCACTTCCTTGACCTGCGCCGCGCCCGCCAGCGGACCCATGCGCACGCTGTCGAGCCGCGGATCGCCGATCGTGACGCCCGCGAGCCGCTTGGTGAGCGCCTTCATCACGTCTTCGACCAGCTTGTCAGGTACGATCGTGCGCCGGATCGCGGTGCACTTCTGCCCCGCCTTGGCCGTCATCTCGCGCGACACCTCCTTCACGAAGAGGTCGAACTCTTCCGTGCCCGGTTCGGCGTCGGGCCCGAGGATGCAGCAGTTGAGCGAGTCGGCTTCCATGTTGAAGCGCACGCTGTTCTGCATGACGGCCGGATGCGCCTTGAGCATCTGGCCAGTGGTCGCGCTGCCCGTGAAGCCGACCACATCCTGGCAATCGAGATGATCGAGCAGAGTGCCCGCGCTGCCCACGAGCAGTTGCAGCGTGCCTTCCGGAAAGATCCCGGAGGCGATCATCGCGTGCACGACGCGCTCCGTGAGGTAGCTCGTGAGACTCGCCGGCTTCACGATACTCGGCATTCCCGCGAGGAAGCTCGGCGCGACCTTCTCCAACATGCCCCAGACGGGGAAGTTGAAGGCGTTGATCTGCACGTGCACGCCCTCGAGCGGCACGCAGAGGTGGCGGCCGATGAACGAGCCGCCCTTGGAGAGCGCCTCGGGTCCACCGTCGACGAAGAACGGCTCGTTCGGCAGTTCGCGGCGCCCTTTGCTCGCGTAGACGAAAAGCGTGCCGATGCCGCCGTCGATGTCGATCCACGAATCCGACTTGGTGGCGCCCGTGTGATACGAGAGCTCGTAGAACTCGTTCTTCCGCTCCGTGAGGTACTTGCCCATGGCCTTGAGGCGTGCCGCACGCTCGTGGAACGTCATGGCGCGGAGCGCAGGACCACCGACATCGCGCGCGTACTGGTGGACCGCCTTGAAGTCGAGGCCCTCGGTGCTGGCGACACCCATCGGTTCGGCGGTGATCGCGCTCAGCAATTCAGTCCCGGTGCCGCCGCCCTCGACCCACTGGCCGAGGACATAGTTCTTGAGACGCATCTATCGGAGTACTCCGTGAGGAATGCTGGATGATTCGTTGGGGAGCGCACGGTGGCGCTCCACGTTCGTCACACGCGTTCGATGATCGCCGCCATGCCCTGCCCCACGCCGATGCACATCGTCACCAGCGCGTAGCGCCCGCCCGTGATCTGCAGCTCGTGCGCCGCGCTCAGCGCCACGCGCGCGCCGCTCATGCCGAGCGGGTGGCCGAGCGCGATCGCGCCGCCGTTGCGATTGACGCGGCTGTCATCGTCGGCGATGCCCAGTTCGCGAAGCGACGCCAGCACCTGCGCCGCGAACGCCTCGTTGAGCTCGATGACGTCGAGCTGGTCGACGGTGATGCCGGCCATTTGCATCGCCTTTCGCGACGCGGGCACGGGACCGAGCCCCATCACGCGCGGCTCGACACCCGCGGCCGCCCAGCTCACGAGGCGCGCCATCGGAGTCAGCCCGTGCTGCGTGCACCCTTTCTCCGACGCCACGAACAGCGCGCACGCGCCGTCGTTGAGTCCACTCGCGTTGCCGGCCGTGACGGTGCCGTTGCCATCGTGACGAAACGCCGGCTTGAGCTTGGCGAGTGTCTCGAGCGTCGTGTCGGGCCGCAGGAACTCGTCCTGTTCGACGATCGTCGGTCCCTTCTTGCCGGCGATCTCAACCGGCGCGATTTCGCGGGCGAAACGGCCCGCGGAGCGCGCGGCCGCCGCCTTCTGCTGCGAGCGCAGTGCGAACGCGTCCTGGTCGGCGCGGCTCACCGTGCGGTCCGCCGCCACGTTCTCGGCCGTCTCGCCCATCGAGTCGACGCCGAACTTGGCCTTGAAGGCCGGATTGACGAAGCGCCAGCCGAGCGATGTGTCGAAGAGCTGCGCATCGCGCGCCCACGCCGTGCCGCCCTTGCTCATCACGTATGGCGCGCGCGTCATGCTCTCGACGCCGCCTGCCACGTAGAGGTCGCCCTCGTTGTTGCG
>JANYHJ010000162.1 GCA_025359135.1 Gemmatimonadota bacterium
AGACGTTGTCCGAGCCGTCCGCGTCGCTCACGTACAGCAGCGCGGCTCCACCAGGCCCGTAGCGCGGTTGCGATTCGAACGCCGGGCCGTGCGTGATGGCGCGCGCGGCGCCTCCGCCGATGGGTAGCAGGTACACGTCGCCGGCCAGTTCGAACACGATCGTCCGGCCGTCGGGCGAGACGTCGAGCGACATCCACGTGCCCGCGTCGGTCGTGAAGTCGATGCTGCGCGTGGGGTGCGGCGGTGCGACTGGCACCTGCGCATGCAGGGGCGCAACGACCAGCTGCGCCGCGATGGCGGCGAGGACGATGGAACGCGGCATGCAGGGCTGTGTCGGGGTGGCGCGGCGTGCGGGGACTTCCCTCGAGAGCCGCCGCGCGGCATCGTCCCAAAGCTGGGCGGCCCGCGAGAACGTGGCAAGCGTCCTCGACGCGCGTGCGATCCGACCCGGCGCGGCTCCCACGCGGAGATGCTCGATATGCACCGACGTCCCTTCTGCCCCTTGCTTCCGCTCGCTGCCGGCTTCGCGACCGTGCTCACCGTCACGACCGCCGGCGCGGCGCAGGACAGCGCACTCACGCGGCTCCTGATCGCGAATCGTCATCCCGTCGCGCTCACGAGCGGCGCCATCACGGGCGCCGGCGGTCGCCTCCTTGTGGACTCGGCCAGATCCGCGCGCTTCGTGCTCGTGGGCGAGGAACACGGCATCGCCGAGACGCCGCGTCTCGTGCAGGCGATGCTCTGCGAACTGCGCACCGCGGGCTTCGGCACCTTCGCCATCGAGGTCAGCCCGCTGCAGGGCGAGCGCCTCGATGGGATGGCCCGCGCGCCGGGCGCCGTGGCCGCGCTCGACGCGATACTCGTCGACTGGCGCACGGCGCCTCCGTTCTACACGGTGCGCGAAGAACGCGACCTCCTCGCGTCCGCGATGACGGCGCAGTGTGCGCGTCCAGCCATGCGCATCTGGGGCCTCGACTACGACGTCTCGGCCGACCGCTTCTTCCTCGCCGAGCTCGAGAAGCTCGCGCCGCCCTCGGGCCGCGACGCCGTGCATCGCGCCCGCCTGCTCGCGGACAGCGGCTTCGCCGCCGTGTCCGCGCAGGGCAACCCGTCGAAGTTGTTCGCCTGGTCCGCGTCGGATTCCGTGTTCACGGCGCTGCGTGGCGCGTTCGGTCCCCGCATCAGCCCGCGCGCACGCGCGATCATCGACGTCTTCGAACGCACGGCGCGCATCAACCGGCTCTTCCTCTCCGGTGACGGCTATCAGTCCAACCTGCTCCGCTCCGCCTACCTGCGCACGAACTTCGCACGGGCACTCGCGCAAGCTGGAACTGGAGGCAGCACGCCGCGTGTCGTATTCAAGTTCGGCGGCAGTCACATGATGCGCGGCCTGAATACCACCAATACCCTCGACATCGGTACCGCCGCTGATGTCTACGCCGAAGCGCGTGGCGAGCGTGCGTACCACGTGCTCGTGCTCGGCGGCTCCGGCACCAAGGCCGCGCGCATGAACATCATGAAGCTCCAGTACGAGCCGATGCCGAGTGGCGAGATCGATGGCGCGAGCCTCGCGTGGCTCAAGCCCTCCGTGCCCGACAGCGGCTGGGTCATGTTCGACATGCAGGCCGCGCGCGCCGCCTGGCTCAAGCGGCGCGGTGCGGCGCTCTCACCGATGCAGGACCGCTTCCTCCACGCGTACGACGCGATCGTCGTGCTCACGGGCAGCACGCCGGGCACGCCGGTACCGCTTGCCACCACACCGTAGCGCGAGACAACTTTCAGATGTAGCGCATCCACGCGACCGGTTGCTCCGCCTTCCGGCGCGCGTACCACCGGCACGCCGGATAGAGCAGCGCCACGCAGAGCGCCCAGACCACGTACAGCACGCCCAGACTCCAACGCTGCTCGGGTGCCATCTGCACGTACGGTGCACTGTCATACCACCCTTGATGCGTCATGCCGTCGCGTAGCATGTTGACCGCGAGCGCGGCGAGGTGGATGAGCGGAATGTGCAGCAGGTAGTAGAACATCGACGCGCGACCGAACACTTCGAGCATCCGTGCAACCCATCCCTGCGCGCGGTCCGCCCAGGGAATCAGTGCGATCGCGGGCCCGAGCGTCATCAGCAGGTAGAGCTGCGTCGGCGGATACTTCCCCTGGTTGAGCAACCGGAAGAGCACCGGTGGTCCATCGTTGCCCGGCGTCTGCGTGAGTACGAGCGCACCGCCGATCACGAGAAAGAGCGCCGTCATCCCGAGCCCGAGCCGCAGGCACACCTTGCGTCGCTCATCCTCCGCGCGCTCCATCACCGCACCGAAGCCATAGCCCGCCGCCATCACGCCGACCCACGGCACGATCACGTAGAGGATGTTGATCCAGCCCGGCGCCGGCGCGTCGTTCGGATAGAGGAAGCGCATCGCCGTGCCCACCACGCTCGGCAGCATGTTCTCGAGCGGCGTGAACAGCTGCTGGAACGCGATCATGGCGACGCCGAGCACGCCGAGCGTGCGCGGTGAGAGTCGCACGAACGGCGCGAGCAGCACCATCGACCAGCCGAGCATCCAGATGACGCCAGCAAGCGTGAACCCGGCGTAGTCGAGGTTGAACGTCCACGTGAAGCGGATGATCGTGAGCTCGAGCAGGACGAGAATCAGGCCGCGCGTCAGCAGGAAGGTCGCGAGCTTGCCCGGATCGCCCAGCTTGCGTCCGTGCAGGTATGCCCCCGTGCCCGCGAGAAAGACGAACAGCGGCGCGCAGAAGTGGGTCACCCAGCGGGTGAAGAAGACGCCGGGCGTCGGGCCGCCCGCGGGAACGCCGGAATAGACGCGCACATGATCGATGACCATCAGCACCATCACGGCCCCACGGAGAATGTCGAGCGAGGCGAGGCGCGCGGGCTTGGGAGCGTCGGACGTCATGGCAAACCTCCTTGTGGCGCGCGACCCGCGCGCTTGAACTCGAGCACGAGCACCTCGTGCGGCGCGAGCGATGGCATGGGGCGGTACGGCGCGGCGATCGACCCGTCAGCGCGAACGCCCACGCGCATCGCGGCACGACCCGTGAGCAGGTTTCGTGTGGCGTAGGCGCCCGGCCGTGCGACGACGCCCTGACTCTCGAGCGTCACGTCGCGCAGCGGTTGGTCGGACAGGTTCGCGACCACAAGCACCGTGTTCACTCCGTCATGGCGCGCGTACGCAAGCACGCGCGCGTCGCTCGCGGTCACCTCGACCAGCGCGCCCTTCGAGAAGACGGGGTTGGCACTGCGCGCATGGATGAGCGTGCGATGGAGCGCGAGCAACGACGCGCGGTCGCCCGACTGAGCCGCGACGTTGGCCGTGAGCGAATCGGCGTTCATCGCTTCCCAGGGAGTTCCCGTCGTGAAGCCCAGATGCGGTCCGTCAGTCGTCCACGCCATCGGCGTGCGGATCCGCTCGTCGGGCTTGGGGCCGGTCATGCCGAGCTCCTCGCCGTAGTACACGAAGGGCATGCCCGGCATCGTCAGCAGCAACGCCGCCGCGACGCGCGCACGCGCCACGTCGCCGCCGAGCTCGGTCATGGTGCGCGGCTGGTCATGGTTGCGCAGGAACGGCGCGATGCGGTGCGTCGGCACCGCGGCCATCAGTTGGCGCATCGGCGCGAGCACGCCGCCCGCCGAACCGCGCTTGACCGCCGCGATCACCGAGTCGGCCGACTCGAACGCGAAGTACGCGTCGAGCTGCCCGGGGTAGTACGGCAGCAGGACGTCGTTCGGCCCGAATACCTCGCCCACCGTGTACGACGCCGGAAACTCGGCGCGGATCGCGCCCGCGTACGTGCGCAGGACATCGTGCGTCGCGGGCACGTCGTCCACCGTCGCGCCGTCCTCCACGAGATAGCGCACCGCGTCCATGCGCAGCCCATCGACGCCGAACTCCTTGAGCCAGCGGCGCGCCACCCGCTGCATCTCGGCCAACGCCGCCGGGCGCGTGTAGTCGAGGTCGGGCATGTGGTCGGAGAAGAAGCCGTAGTAGTACTCGTCGCGCACCGGCGACTTGCGCCAGTTGTTGTCGCCCCAGCGGTTGTTCGGGCCGCGCACGGGCGCGAAGCGGAACCAGGCGCGGTACGGCGACGCGGTGTCGCGCAGCGCGGCCTTGAACGCCGGATGTTCGCGTGACGTGTGGTTGATCACCATGTCGACGATCACGCGGATGCCGCGCTTGTGCGCCGCCGCCACCAGTCGCTTGAGGTCGTCGTCGGTGCCGTACGCCCTGTTGACGTGGTCGTAGTCGGACACGTCGTAGCCATGGTACGACGGCGAGCCCATGATCGGCATCAGCCAGAGGCAGCGCACGCCGAGCGAGCGCTTGGTGCCGTCGTTCAGGTAGTCGAGCTTGCTCGTGAGGCCGTTGAGATCACCGATGCCGTCCCCGTCGGAGTCGGCGAACGAACGCACGAAGACCTCGTAGCAGGTGCTGCCCGCGAGCCACGACGGCGCGACCGATTCGGCGCGCGGTGCGCGTGCTTGCGCCACGAGCGCCGACGCGCAGGTGAAGGTGAGCGCCAGGACTCCCATGCATCGCGAGCGCGCTGCAGCCATGGAACACGTCCGGATCGGGATGCCACGAAGTTGACGCCGCAACCGCGCCTGCGCCATCGTGGTGGTGCGCGCGCGCGCCCCGATGCAACCCGCCCCTCAGCCGTGAACCACCGTGCCCCACCAGATCCGCCTCGCCACACCGACCGACGCCGCGCGACTCGCGCAGCTGCGCCATGACTTCCGCGCGGGACAAGGCGCCGCCAGCGAGGACGCGCGCGCGTTCGTCGAACGGTGCACCACGTGGATGGCATCGCACCTCGCGCCCGGCGGCGGCTGGCGCTGCTGGGTTGCCGAGCTCGACCAGCACATTGTCGGCACCACCTGGCTCCACCTGATCGACAAGCTTCCCAATCCGCAGGACCAAGCCGAGCGACATGGCTACGTCAGCAACGTCTACGTGGTGCCCGAGCTGCGCGGTCGCGGCATCGGAGCAGCGCTGCTCAGCGCCTGTCTCGCCGCTTGCCGCGCGGACGGTTGTGATGCCGTCGTCCTCTGGCCTACCAACCAGAGCCGGTCACTGTACGCCCGGCACGGCTTCGCGGTGCACGATGACCTGATGGAACTGAGGCCCGTGAGTTAGGAGCGAGTTCAAGCCGCGCGACCGTCCGGACGAGACTCAAGGCGATCGTCCCCCTCACCGTCAGGTCGCCCACATGCGCACCCTCGCCTCGCTGTCGTCACTCGTCGGCACACTCGTCTTCGCGGCCGCCTGCACTGCCGGCGACAGCTCCACGGCACCCGGCGCTGCCAGCCTCACGGTGAAGGGCTCGGGCGCCGCGCCGCCAGCGGGCCTCGTCGTCGCTTCGCTTCTCGCCAGCGGCAACACCGCGCGCGTCGTGCAAAGCGGCTCACCGGCATCGCTCACGCTCACCGTCTACGCGCTCTACATCAGCGCCAACGACGATTGCTCGTCGATGCAGCTCGTGCAGGACTACGGCGCCGCGGGCTCGCCAAAGGACTTCATGCAGAATCCCGTGCTCTTTACGGGGTCGCCGGCTGCAGGCGCGTACAAGTGCGTCGCGATCAAGATGTCCGACGTCATCCACATGACCCCGGCCACGTCGTTCGGCGCCTGCGTGGTCGCCACCGACTATCCGGGCGACATCTATCGCGCCGGCCAGAGCGACTGGAAGGACGTGGACTTGAACACCGTCATCGGCACGGGCACCGACTCGGTCCCGTCCAACGATCACGTCACGATCTTCATGCCGCGCAACGCGCCGGCCGCCATCTCGCGTGGCTTGAGCGTGCACCAGGTCATCCCGCTCTCGAGCGACTTGGTCGTGCCCGCGCAGACGACCTTCTACTGGGACGCCACCGGCACCGTGCAGACCGACGGCGTCTTCTGCGGCGTCAACCCGGGGCAGCCGTCGTTCCACTAGACGCGCGTGTGACACCGGCTGGATTGCGAGGCGCGACGGGTGCAACTTCTGCACCATGCTCGCGCCTCGCTCGTTCCAGCTGAGTCCCTGATGCACACCGAACATCCGCTCGGCTTCGGTGCCGGCCACCCGATCTTCCGCGTCGCCGACTGGCGGGCGAGTCGCGACTACTATGTGAACGTCCTCGGCTTCGCGCTCGAGTTCGCGTACAGCGACATGTGCTGCCTGTGCGCGAACCAGTTCACCGTCTTCCTCATCGAGGGTGACCAGGGCTTCGGCAACTCGTGGGCGTGGATGGGCGTCTCCGACGTGGAGAAGCTCCACGCGCACTATGTCACGACCGGCGCGCGCATCCACCAGCCGCCCACCAACTATCCGTGGGCGCTCGAGATGAAGATTGCCGACTTGGACGGCAACATCATCCGCATGGGCTCGGAGCCGCGCGACGGTGAGCCGACCGGTCCGTGGCGCGACATGTACGGCCGACTCTGGCGATCCGACGTTCCCGGAGAGTACGTCCGTGCCGAGTCTGGGCCCGTCGTGCAGCGCGATCGCCTCTTCCTGCTGCAGCCGGGCTTCAGCGACGCGGCCATCGCGCCACAGCCGTTCTTCTGCGTCGAGTGTTCGGCGCTCGAAGGGCTGCTCGCGACCATGCCGCAGCTCGCGCTGCACATCGACGTCGAACGCATCGCGTTCGCCAAGCCACGTGCGCGACTCGTGACGCTGCTCGGTGAAGCTGCACAGAACTGCCCCGTGCTCGTGCTCGCGTCGGTGCCGGATGCCGCGCTGCCCGGCGTGCAGGTGAGCGCGGCCAGCGGCGCAGCGTTCGTGAGCGGCGCCGTGTCCATCGGCGAGTATCTCGCAGCGCGCTACGAAATGCCGCGTCCGCACCCCTGACCAACAGTAGATGACCACGCATCGCATTGCCGTCATCGCCGGCGACGGCATCGGACGGGAAGTCGTGCCCGAAGGCCAGCGCGTGCTCGAGGCCGCCGCGCGCAAGTTCGGCTTCACGCTCACGTGGGACGAGAAGAACTGGAGCTGCGCCTACTATGCACAGCACGGCCGCATGATGCCCGAAGACGGACTCGCGAGCATCCGCCATCACGACGCGATCTTCCTCGGCGCGGTGGGCTTTCCAGGCGTCCCCGATCACGTCTCGCTCTGGGGATTGCTCATCCCCATCCGTCGCCAATTCAAGCAGTATGTCAACGTGCGCCCCGTGCGGCTCATGGCCGGCGTGCCCACGCCGCTCGCCGAACGCAAGCCCGGCGACATCGACTTCTGGGTGGTGCGCGAGAACAGCGAAGGTGAGTACTCGAACATCGGGGAGCGCACGCACGAGGGCACGAGCGACGAGACGGTCACGCAGGTGACGGTGTTCACGCGCACGGGGGTCGACCGCATTCTCCGCTACGCGTTCGAGCTCGCCCGCACGCGCCCGCGCAAGCACGTCACGAGCGCCACCAAATCCAACGGCATCGCCATCACCATGCCGTATTGGGACGAGCGCTTTCGGCTGATGTCGGCGGAGTACCCGGACATCAAGACGTCGCAGTACCACATCGACATCCTCACTGCGCACTTCGTGCAGCATCCCGATTGGTTCGACGTCGTGGTCGGCTCCAACCTCTTCGGCGACATCCTCTCTGATCTCGGACCGGCCTGCACCGGCACGATCGGCATCGCGCCGAGCGCCAACTTGAATCCAGAGCGCGAGTATCCGTCGTGCTTCGAGCCCGTGCATGGAAGCGCACCCGACATCGCGGGCAAGGGGATCGCGAATCCGATCGGCCAGATCTGGTCGGGCGCGATGATGCTCGAGCATCTCGGGCACGCCGATGCGGCGGCCGTCATCGTGAAGTCGATCGAGCGCGTGCTGGTGGAAGGCCCGCGCACGCGCGACATGGGCGGCGCGGCGACGACGAGCGACGTGGGACGAGCGGTGGCCGAGATGGTGAGGTAGATTGCGCGCATGGATGCCGCGCCGCTCCTCACGCTCGTCAGCCGAGTCCTTGCTCGGCATCGCCTTGAGGCGGTGGTGATCGGCAATGCGGCGGCAGCGCTTCAGGGGTCGCCCGTGACAACCATGGACATCGATTTCATGTTCCGGAAGACACCCACCAATCTCCGGAAGCTCAAGGCCGTCGCGGATGACCTGGGTGCTATGGTGCTTCGACCCTTCTATCCGGCGTCGCAGCTTTTTCGGGTTGTGCGTGACCATGACGGACTGCAGCTCGACTTCATGGCCAAGGTCGATGGCGTGCGGTCGTACGAGGCGTTGCGGACACGTGCGACCCGCGTGCCGTTCGGAGCGGAGTCGCTGCTCGTCGCATCATTGCGCGACGTCATTCGAAGCAAGGAGCGGACTGGCCGTCCGCAGGATCTCGCCGTTCTGCCCGTGTTGAGGAGAACGCTCGATGCGCAAGAAGCCAGGAAGCAAGTGTCACCGTAAGGTGAGACGCCCTCGAGCGCCGTCGCCCCTCGCGCGCGAATCCGAGCGCGCGCTGCTCGAGCAGATCACACGCATGCTGGCGCGTCCGCCTCAAGAGCGGACGCACTTTCTTCGCGTGCGCCTGCCCGGCGGCGGTTCGGCGCTGTGAGCTGATCGCTGAAGCTCCTGCCACTGACTCCCCTCACTCGAGGTCGACCCATGCCCGCTGTCCCGAAGATCACTGGCCTGTCCGGCAACGAGATCTACTGCATGCGCCTCAAGGGCTTCGCGCCGCAGGGCGTCGTCGTCGGAAACTCCGTGCAGAGCATGGGCTTCCTCGGCGGCCTGGGCTCCGCATTTCGCGGACTGGTCGGTGGCGAAGTGCCGGAAGTCACGCAGATGGTGCACGACGGACGCGCCGCCGCGTTTGATCGGATGAGTGCGGAAGCGAAGCGCGAGGGGGTCACCGGCATCGTCGGCGTCACGTCGGAGCTCCGCGCACTCGCGGGCAACTCGGAGTTCCTCTTCGTCGGCTCCGGCGTGCACGGGCCGCAGGGCCAGGCGCCGTTCACGAGCGCCGGCGACGCGCAGGAGCTCTACTGTCACATGGACGCCGGCTACGCGCCGGTGCAGTTCGTCTTCGGCAACATCGCCTACTCGGTCGGCGCCGTGCGCGGCCTCACTGGTGCGCTCAAGACCATGGCGCGCGGCGAGATCAAGGAGTTCAGCGACGTCTTCAACGAGACGCGTCATCACGCACTCTCGCGCCTCACCGATCACGCGAAGAAGGTGGGCGCCAACGCGGTCGTCGGCGTGCGCACGCACATCCTCCAGTTCGCGGGAGTGCACGAGATGTACATGACCGGCACCGCCGCCAAGCATGCCGCGATGCCGAGCGGTGCGCAGGACACCCCCGCCACGAGCGACTTGACCGGCGAGGAACTCTGGGCGATGACGAGCCTCGGCTACGCGCCGATGAAGCTCCTCATCTCGACCTCCGTCTATTCACTCGGCGCGATCGGCGGCCTCAAGGCGATGTTCAAGAGCCTCTCGAAGGGCGAGATCAGCGACCTGACGACGATGGTGTACGACGCACGCGAGCAGGTCTTCGGCCGCATCAACGCCGACGCGACGGCGCTCGGCGCGGACGAGGTGGTGGGAGTGAAGATGTACATCCACGAACTGGGCTCAAGCCTGATCGAGATCTTCGCGGTGGGCACCGCGATGCGGCGCGCCACCGGACTCGCGGTGCAGACGCCGAGCCTGCCGGCGCAGGCGATCGTGCGTGATCGCGACACGTGGGTGAGTGGGGCGACGGCGTTCGATTTGTCTGAGTTGCGGGGTAGCGAGTAGGGACTGTCGACTGACGCGCTGTCCTGTCAGGCGTGGCCTACGACGGCTGCGGGTAGGGCCTGACATGCTCGAACGCAAAGACCCGCCTGATGCGGGCCATGTCCCTGACGTTTGCCGACACGAGCACAGCGCCGTGCTCGCGACAGGTGAACGCAATCAATACGTCAAAGGCGAAGCTCCGTGAGACATGCGCCAGCGTCAATCCCTCCCGCTCGCGCAGCGATGCGAGCGTGCGGCCCAAGGCGTCCCATGCCGCCGCACCCGGTGTCAGGATCCTCTCCTGCCTCGCAAAGGGGCCGAGCAGCCGCTCCTCGATCGCGCGGCGATCACGTGCGGTCCGCGCACCGGCTCGAAGCTCCGACGCGACGACACTGCTGACGTGAAGTCCTGGCGCGGCCCACGCGGCGAACTCCTGGAGTGCCGTGTGCGCCGTCGTGTCCCGGCTGGCGTCGATGTAGCAGTTGGTATCGAGGACGTGCTTCCGCACGTCAGTCGCGCGGCGCGAGCTTGAGGCCAGCGAGAGCCGACACGCCGTCGCGCACGTCAGCCGAGAACGCCACGAGATCGAGGGCGCGTTCGACGGTCTCCCGCTCGGTCGCGGCACCGAGCACCGTCTGGGCGCGACGGAGCGCCTTGGGGTTGAGCCAGAATTCCTTGCGAACCTTGCCGCGGCGTTCGTTCACGCGGGCAGCGGGGCGCTTCGTGCTCGACATGGCATCCTCGCGGAAGTCGTACGTACGAAAGCTACTCGGCGTCCGTACGCGTGCAAGGCGCGTCGCCGCGATTCGCCTCCGCCGGGTTAACCCGCCACCGAGCCGATCAACTCCACGTACTTCGCGATGTCGATGTTCCCCCCACTCACCACGCACACGATCGGGCCGCTCTTCCCCGCCTTCCCCGTCAACGCCGCCGCCAACGGCAACGCCCCCGCCCCCTCCACCACCACCCGCGCCTTCTCCGCCATGATGCGCATCGCGCGCTTCGTCTCGTCAAGTGACACCACGATGCTCGCATCCACGATCGGCTTCATCCGCTCCCACATCCTCGGGAAAACACTCTGCCCGCCAGCGCCGTCGACAAACGACGCCTGCCACGCCGGAAATTTCTGCGCCGATCCCTTCTCGAGTGACAGCGCCACCGGCGCCGCCGTATCAGGCTCGGCGCCGTACACCTTGATGCCCGGCTTGAGCGCCTTCACCGCGCTCCCCACGCCCACGATCAACCCGCCACCACCGATGCCACAGATCACCGCCGCGGCATCGGGACAATCCTCCAAGATCTCGAACCCCATCGTGCCGTGGCCCGCGATGAAGTCGTGGTCGTCGAACGGATGGACGAACACTCCTTCCACTCCGGGATAGCTGCGCTCTTCCAACGCCTGCCACGCACGCTCGTACGTCACCGGCACAAGTGTCGCGCCCAAGGCCTTCATGCGATCGATCTTGGCCTGCGGCGCACTGCCGATCACCACCACGGTGCACTTGACGCCAGCTTGCCGAGCCGCGTACGCCACCCCCTGCCCCGCATTGCCGGCGCTGATGGTCCACACCCCCTTCGCGCGTTCGGTCGCCGGCAACAACGCCACCGCGTTGGCGGCGCCGCGCAGCTTGTACGCGTTCGTGGGCTGCAGGTTCTCCAGCTTGAGCCTGATGTCGGGAAAGCCCGCGCCTAGGTCGAGCTTCACGAGTGGCGTGCGCAGGATCGTGCCCGCAATGCGCGTGCGCGCCTCGCGGATTTCGTCGAGCGTGATCGGACGAACGGCGTCGAGCGTCGGCATGGGTTCCGTCGTGGGTGAGATCCGGACCGCTTACGCGATCTGGTAGAACAGTTCGACGAACGACTTCACCGCGCCGTCCATGCCCGCCACCTTCGGGCTGGCCGATTCGATGAGCCAGTACTCGTCCGGCGCATGCGCGCCGTTGCCGTGGCCCAGGCCGTACTGCCCGGCCGCGAGCTTGAGCGGTGCCCCCGTGAACGTCACGCCGGGCCACGAGCCCGCGAGCCTCGGCCACAACACGGGCTCGATGCCCGCCTTCTGGTACGCCGCCACCTGCGCCTGCACGAGCCGCGACGCCGGATCGGTTTCCGTCGGATCGTAGCCACCACTCACGTTCACCTCGATGTCACCGAAGCCGTGCTTGGCGAGATGCGCCTTGAGCTTGGCCACGGTGTCGTCGCGCGTCATGTCGGGCACGAGACGCATGTCGATCTTCGCGACCGCCTTGTGCGGCAGGATCGTCTTGCCGCCGGGCCCGGTGTAGCCCGCCACCAAGCCCTCGATGTTGATCGTCGGCTGCGACACGAGCCGCTCCTGCGACTTGGCCCACGGCTCATCGCCGAACACCTTCGAGACGCCCATCCCCTTCTTGGTCGCCTCTTCCGGCTTCTTCGGAATCGCGTCGGCGAGAATCTTCTTCTGCGCCGCACTCAGCGGACGCACCTTGTCGAAGAACCCCTCCACGGCCGGCGTGTGGCCGTCCGCCTTGACCAGCGAGTTGAGCGCCTGCACCAAGTGCCATACCGGGCTGTCCACCTGCGCCTCGTAGCTCGAGTGCAGGTCCTTGGTCGGCCCGCGTCCCCACTTCTCGCCGGTCGACACGAGCTCAAGCTCGCACACTCCCTTCGAGCCCAGGTTGATCGTCACGCCGCCATCGAGGCCCTGGTTCCCCAGCGGAATCACGATGCCGACACACTTCTCGAGCGCGGCCTTCACCTCGGGCTTGAACACCACTTCGCCGAAGTTGGGCGAGCCGATCTCCTCCTGCCCCTCGCAGACGAGCACGAGGTTCACCGGCACCTTCTTGTTGGCCGCCTTGAATGCGTGCAGCGCCGCGAGACACGCCATCTGCGGTCCCTTCGAGTTCGTCGCGCCGCGTCCCACCATGATCTTCCCGACGCCAGGCTTGTCCACGATCTTCGCCTCGAGCGGCGGTGAGCTCCATTCCGCCGGGTCGTACTGCTTGACGTCGTACATCATGTAGATCGCGAGCGTCGTCTTCGCGCCCGCATCGAGCGTGGCGAACACGCCGGCATGGCCCGCCTTGGTCGGCACCACCTGCACCTTCTGGAAGCCGGCATCGCGCGCCAGCTTCGCCATGTAATCGGGACCCTGCGGATAGTTCTTGTTCTCCGCCGCAATCGACGGCAACGCGATCCAATCCTGCAGCATCTTGACCGTCTGCGCGTGCTGCGGCGCCACCGCGGCCATCACGGCGTCCTTGTCGTCGGGCGCGAGCAGCGTCGGCGCCACGGTCGGCCCGAGGGCCAGCGCTGCGGAACCCGCCATGGCGGTGCCGAGGAATTCCCGGCGGCTCACGTCCAGTTCGGGGCCGTTCGCGTCATCTGCGTAGTTCGTGTGCACGTGAGCCTCCCAGGGTCGGATTCAACGGCCCGCGCCCACGCGAGCCGCATCTTGCGAGTACGGCGCACACGCACCGCACGTTGCCGCGGTCGTGGCCAGCGCAAAATGTGCGACCGCGCAACGGGCGCCGCCATCCTGCTGTCCTCCGAGCGCCGACATCGTCATCTTGCGTGCGTCCCAAGTGACCCACTGTCCCGACTCGCATCGCTCGATGTTCTGGCCGATCTTCATCTCCGCCGTCTCCTTCTGGAGCGTCGCGCTCGGCGGCGCCTGGTACTTCTCGCGTCGCTACGTGCGCGCGCTCGAGGCCCGTGGCGCCGCAAATGCCGAGATCGGCGAATTGCGCGAACGCGTCGCGCAACTCGAGGACACCGTCCAGCAGCTCGCGCCTCGCGCTGCGCTTGGCGACGCCAAGGTCCGCACTCCATTGCTCCCGAATCCGGAACCCCATGTCGAAGGTTGAATCGAAGCTCGCCGCGATGGGACTCGTCCTCCCCGCCAGAATGCAGGCGCCACCGGGCGTTGTACTGCCCTTCCAGCCGGTGCGACTCGTCGGCTCGCGTGCGCTCATCTCGGGCCACGGTCCGCAGAACGCCGACGGCTCGATCGCGACGCCGCTCGGCAAGATCGGCAAGGACCTCACGATCGACGAGGGCTACGTGGCAGCGCGACTCGTCATGCTCTCCATACTCGGCAGCCTGCACCGTGCGCTGGGCGACCTCGACCGCATCACCGCGTGGACCAAGCTGCTCGGCATGGTGAATTCGGCCGAGGGCTTCAACCGCCAGCCGAGCGTGATCAATGGCGCGAGCGATCTCGTGCTCGAGTTGTTCGGGCCCGAGGTGGGCGCGCACAGCCGGAGCGCGGTGGGCATGGCGGAGCTGCCGTGGGACATTCCCGTCGAGATCGAGGGCGAAGTGGAGTTTGCGCGGTGATCGTCCGCTGATCTTCCAGCTCGTTTTCGTCGCGGCCTTCGTGTGGGCGGCCGTCGTGGGCGCGCGCGCGGCCAGTCGCGCGGTGCGCCTGCACGGCGGCTCGATCAACCAGTTGGCGAACGAGGCGCGCGGACTCGTCGTGATGCGCGCCGCGCTCGGGCTCGTGTTCTATGCGGCGCTCGGCAGCTGGCTCTTCGCACCGAGTGCATTCGCGTGGGCGTACCTGAGCGTGCCGACGGCGCTGCGCTCGGCCGCGGCGGCACTGCTCGTGCCAGCGCTCGCGTTCTTCACGTGGAGCTACGCGACTCTTGGCGGCAACTATCGCGGCGGCATCGGGCTGTACGAGCAACACGAGCTGGTAACGCGCGGCCCGTATGCGATCGTGCGCCACCCCATCTATCTGGCGTTCATCGTCATCATGCTTCTCGTGCTCCCGCTCACGGCCAACTGGATCGTCGGCATGTCGGGGCTCGCGCTCGTGAGCCTGATTGCGCTCGTGCGCATTCCGCAGGAGAAACGGCAGTTGCGAGAGCGGTTCGGCGCAGCATGGACGGGGTATGTGTCGCGGACGGGACGCCTGTTGCCGGAGTCTGGCAACCGTTCGCGCGACGAGCGTGACTAGTCCGGTGCAGGCGTGCACCCTTGGTTCATCCACGGTCGACACTTCGCGGAGGGCACCACCATGATCGGACGCATCCTCGCACTGGTCCCGTGTGTGATCGCGGCGTCCGCGTTCGCGACCGGCGCCACGACGCCGACGGAAGACCTTCGAGCGCGAATCCACGTGCCGGCAGCGGACTCCGGCATCGCGGGACGCTGGACCGCGCAGATCAACGGCGACTCCCGCATCTTCCCCGTGAACTTCGAGTTCATCGTGAAGGGACAGGTCTTGAGCGGCACGGTGGAGTTCCCGAGTTTCGACAAGGAATTCCCCATTGAACGCGGGACGATCAAGGGGAACACGATCGCCTTCCAGAGCTTTGGCGACTGGAAGGGCACGCTTGTCGGCGAGGAGCTGCGACTCACGCGCGAGCTCGACTACGGCAAGAAGCAGCAGATGGTCGCGCATCGCCGGACCGCGGCACGACCGGCGTGACCATCCGCCGGCTGCTGCTGGCGTTTCACCTGTACGTCGGACTCGCGGCGGCGCTCTTCCTCGTCGTTGCGGCGCTCTCGGGTTCCGTGCTCGCGTTCGAACCAGACTACGATGCCTGGCTCCATCCCGGCCTCTGGCGCGTGTCTGCCACGGCGGCCCCGGCGAGCGAGCAGCGACTCGCGGACCTCGTCCATGCCGCGGACAGCTCGGCCATCCGGCGTATCGTGTTTCATGGCGCCGGCCGTGCGCAGACCTTTGACCTCGCGAACGGGCGCGAACTGTTCGTCGACCCGGCGCGTGCAACAATCCTCGGCGCGCGCGATCCACGCACCACGCTTCGCGAGTTCCTCCTCGACGTGCGCCGGCTCCACGTCCAGCTGTTCGCGAACCAATGGGGCATGTGGGTCGTGGACATCGCCACCACGGCGGCACTCCTCCTCGTTCCCACCGGCCTGTTCCTCTGGTGGCGAACGAAGCGCGTCACGGTGAAATGGCGCGCGTCGTGGCGCCGCATCAACTACGACCTCCACGCGGTGCTGGGACTGTTCGGGTCGCTCTTCGTTCTCGTGCTCATCATCTCGGGCGTCTTTCTCGCCTTCGAGCCCGCGCTGCATTTCGTGACACGCACCACGCCGGTGCTGGAAGCCGACGCGCCGCACTCGGTGGTGCCAGCCGATCCCGCGACCTTCGTGCGCCCTTCGCTTGACGCAATCCTGGCCGCGGCCGATCGCGCGATTCCCGGACAGCCCGCGAGTCAGGTCGTCTTCCCCGAGTCGAAGAGGGGCGCGATACGCGTCATCAAGCCCGGCCTCCTCGGCGCGGGACGGTCCGTCGTGTTCGTGGATGCATACGCCGGCACCGTGCTGCGCGCCGACGACTTCGCGCATGCGCCGGGCGCAGAGCGTGCACACGCGATCAACCAGTCGCTCCACATGGGCACGACGTCGGGATTCTGGCAGCGCGTCGTGACGGCCATCGTGAGCCTCTCGCTCGCGGCCGTGGTGCTGACCGGTGTGATCTTCTGGGCGAGGCGCTTCGCGTAGCTCACCAACCGCGCCCGCCGCTGCGCTAGCCCGACGAGCATTCCGCGCATACGATGTGGCCATGCGCCGACTGCCCCTCGCCCTCATCGCCTGCGCCCTCCTGGCGCCGGCCACCGCCGCCGCCCAGCGGCCGTCCCGCTTCCGCGTCGAAGAAACGACCATCGCGCATGTGCACGCGGCCTTCAAGGCGAAGACACTCACGTGCCGGCAGCTGGTGAGCGCCTACCTCGACCGCATCGGCGCGTACGACAAGCAGGGTCCCGCCATCAACGCGCTCGTCACGATCAACCCGAACGCGCTCGCCATCGCCGACTCGCTCGACGCCCGCTACGCGCGCGTCGGCATCACGGGTCCTCTGCATTGCGTGCCGTTCATCGTGAAGGACAACTTCGAGACGCACGACCTGCAGACGACGGCCGGGTCGCTCTCGCTCCCGGGCTGGCTGCCGCCGCAGGACGCGACGATGGTGGCGCGCATCAAGGCCGCCGGCGCCATCGTGCTCGCCAAGAGCAACCTCGCCGAGTGGGCGTTCACGCCGTATGAGACGGTGAGTTCGATCCTGCCGGGCTACACCAAGAATCCGTACGCCTTGGATCGCGTCACGGCGGGCTCGAGTGGTGGCACGGCCGCGGCCGTCGCGGCCAACGAGGGTGAAGTCGGGCTGGGCACCGACACCGGCAACTCGATTCGCGGACCGTCGGCGCACAATGCACTCGTCGGCATCCGTTCGACGATGGGACTGACCTCGCGCGCCGGCGTCGTGCCGCTCAGCAACGGCGCCGACATCGCCGGACCGATGGCGCGCACCGTGGCCGATGCCGTGGCGGTGTTCAACGTGGTGGCCGGCTCCGATCCCGCTGATCCCGTCACGGCCGGCGCCGATGCCAAGCGCGAACGCGACTACACCTCCTTCCTCGTACCCGGCGGCCTCAAGGGCAAGCGCATCGGCGTGCTGCGCCAGGCGTACGAGCGCGCGACGACCGACACCGAAGTCGTGGCCGTGTTCACGAGGGCGCTGGATGCCATGAAGAGGCAGGGCGCGATCATCGTGGACTCGGCCGGCATCGATTCGCTCAGCGCGGTGCTGCGTACCACGGGCGGTGGCTGCAACCGGTTCAAGAGTGACCTAGAGGGTTATCTCGCGGCACGCGGACCCAACGCGCCCGTGCACACCATCGACGAGATCTTGAGAAGCGGCAAGTTCCATCCGAGCACGCAGCTGCGCCTTCAGCAGGCGCAGGCCGTCACGCTCGCGCCGAGCGACAACCCGGGCTGCGTCTCGCTCGAGGAGATGCGCGTGCGCTTCCGCGCCGCGGTGCTCCGCATGATGGATTCGCTCAAGGTCGACGCGCTTGTGTATCCGACGTGGAGCAACCCGCCGCGCCTCATCGGCGACCTCAACACGCCGCACGGCGACAACAGCCAGCTCTTCTCGCCGCTGACGGGCTTTCCCGCGATCACCGTGCCGATGGGCTACACGCGCGGCACGCTCCCCGCCGGGGTGACGTTCTTCGGCCGGCCGTGGAGCGAGGGCCCACTCATCACGCTCGCGTACGGCTTCGAGTGGGCCACGCACCATCGCCGCTCGCCGGCGAGCGCGCCCGCGCTCGCGTCGCACTAGCCCCGTCTGAGATGCACAGCCTCCGGAACTCGCTCGATGTCGGAAGCGTCGTGAACGTCGCGAAGATCGCATCATGGACGCTCGCCGCCTGCGCGTTGCTCGCCGGCGCGTCAACCCGCGCCGCTGCGCAGGACACCACCGCGCACCACACTCGCGTCGAGGCCATGCGCGCCCTCGACGCCTGGGTCGGTGAGTGGCAAGGCACGGGCTGGACCAGCGTCACTGGCGCGCGCACCGAGATGACGATCCACGAGCGCGTCGAACGCAAGGCGGGCGGCACGGTGCTCTTCGCCGAGGGCAGGAGCGAGGTGCGCGCCGCCAGCGCCACCACGTCGGTCACGCACGATGGCATCGCGATCGTCTCCTTCGACGAGAAGACGGGCCGCTATCGCTGGCAGGGACACGATGGCGCTGCCACACCGATCGACGCCGCCATCACGCTCCTCGAGCACGGCTTCTCGTGGAGCTTCCGCTCCGCCGATGGACGCGCCACCGTGCGCTTCACCATCACGCTCGATGCGACCCACTGGTCCGAGACGGGCGAAGCGTCCGCCGACGGCACCACCTGGTTCACCTTCATGCGCATGTCGCTCGATCGTGTAACGAACCGCTAGC
>JANYHJ010000171.1 GCA_025359135.1 Gemmatimonadota bacterium
GCAGCATCCGTGGCAGGTGCACTTCATCTGGGCGCTCTGCGGCGTGATCACGCTCTGCGGCGCGCTGACCTTCGCCGAACTGTGCCGGTTGCTGCCGCACGCCGGTGCGAGCTATCACATCCTGCGCGAGGGATTCGGGCCGCTCTGGGGATTCCTGCTCGTCTGGATGGAGCTGTGGGTGAGCGGACCGGGGTCCGTGGCAGGGATCGCGATCGTCTTCGGCGAGTTCATGCAGCGTGCACTCGGCGCGCATGCGTCGGTGTCACCGGCGTGGTGGGGCGTGGGCGCGATCGTGTTCTTCGCGGCCATCAACCTCGCGGGGGTGCGCTGGGGCGGCCGGGTGCAGGTGGCGGTGACCGTGCTCAAGGTGGCCGGCATCCTTGGGCTCGTGGGCGGCGCCCTCTGGCTCGCGGCACCTGCTGTGGCAACCGTTGCTACAGCACCCGCGCCGACGGAGGCAGGCGGCCTGGCCGGCTTCTTCCGCTTCACCGGGCTCGGCGTGGCCGCGGTCCTCTTCACCTACGACGGCTGGATCGACGTCTCGCACGTGGCCGGCGAGGTCCGACGCCCCGAGCGCGACCTGCCGCTCGGCCTCGCCATCGGCGTCGGCGCGCTGACGCTGCTCTACGTGGTGGTGAACGTGGCGTACCTGCGCGTCGTGCCGCTCGAGGCCATGCGCGCGTCGCCCACCACGGTGGCATCGACCATGGCCACCGCCGCGTACGGCGCCACCGGTGGCCCGCTGCTCAACGTGCTCATGCTCGTGTCGGTGTTCGGGGCACTCGGCGGACTCGTGATGACGTTGCCGCGCCTCTTCTTCACGCTGGCGTCGGCGCACGCCGAATCAGCGCGCGGACCACTGCGCTGGTTCTTCGGGAGGCTGGCGCAGCTTTCGCCGCGTTCCGCGACGCCGAATGCGGCCATTGTCTTCACGGCCGGCGCCGCGACTTGCGCGCTCCTCTTCTTCGGTTCGTTCTCGCGGCTCGTCAACTTCTTCGTCGTGCCGTTCCAGCTCATGAACATCCTCATGATCGCGGCCATCTTCCGGCTGCGGCCGCGCTCGCAGCCCGACGGCGGCTACCGGACGCCGGGCTATCCGGTCACGCCGCTCGTGTTCATCGTGGTGATGGGTGCGCTGCTCGTGAGCGCGATCGTCGAGCGGCCGTTCGATACGCTGCTCGGCACCGCGCTCGCCGCCTCGGGCGCGCCGGCGTATTGGTGGCTCGTGCGGCGGCGCGCCAGCGGCTGATTCCGAGCATCGCAGGCCGTTAGCTTTGAGGGGCGGCAGCGCACGTGCGTTGCTTCCACGTTCCCCCGATCATTCCCGTGACGCTCGACACCGCGCTCTCGCCCGAAACGCGAGAGCTCGCCCTGCAAGTGCAGCGGCGCCGTACCTTCGCGATCATCAGTCATCCCGACGCGGGCAAGACGACGCTGACGGAGAAGCTGCTGCTCTATGGCGGCGCGATCCACCTCGCGGGCGCGGTCAAGGCGCGGCGCGCGCAGCGGCACGCGACATCGGACTGGATGAAGCTCGAGCAGGAACGCGGCATCTCGGTGACGTCGAGCGCGATGCAGTTCGACTACGACGGCTACCGGATCAACCTGCTCGACACGCCGGGTCACGAGGATTTCTCCGAGGACACCTTCCGCACGCTCGTGGCCGCCGACAGTGCCATCATGCTGCTCGACAATCGCCGCGGCGTGGAAGAGCGCACGCGGCAGCTCTTCGAGGTCTGCAAGCGGCGGCGCACGCCGATCTTCACCTTCGTCAACAAGTGCGACCGCGCCGGCGAGGATCCGATCAAGTTGATCAGCGATGTCGAGGCCGACCTCGACATCCAGTGTCACGCCATCACGTGGCCGATCTTCCGCGACAGCGCCTTCGTCGGTGTCTACGACCGGCGCCTGCACGAGGTGCACCTCTTCGAGCGCGACTCGGCCCACGGCGCGCAGGCCGCGTCGGACCAGGTCGGGTCGCTCGACGATCCGGCCATCCGCGCGGCGCTCGGCGACGAGGCGCTCGCGAAGCTGCTGCACGATGTCGAGCTCCTCGACCACGCCGGCCATCCATTCAACGAAGAGGCCGTGCTCGCGGGCACGCTCACCCCGGTCTTCTTCGGCAGCGCGCTCACCAACTTCGGCGTCGCCCCGTTCCTGCGGGAGTTTCTGGAGCTCGCGCCGCCACCGACATCGCGCGAGTCGAGCGCCGGGATCATCAGCGCCACTGATCCCTCGTTCTCTGGCTTCGTCTTCAAGATCCAGGCGAACATGGACGCGAAGCACCGCGACCGGATCGCCTTCATGCGCATCTGCTCCGGCACGTTCGAGGCCGGCATGGACGTGACGCAGGTGCGGACAGGTGAGCCGATGCGGCTCGCGGCGCCGCAGCAGTTCCTGGCGCGCGAGCGGTCGGCCATCGAGAAGGCATGGCCCGGCGACGTCGTGGGCATCACCGATCGCGGGCGGCTGCGCATCGGCGACACGCTGGCGACGCGCGCCGATGTCGAGTTCGTCGGCATTCCGCGCTTCCCACCCGAACACTTTGCGCGCGTGATCCCGACCGATCCGCTGCG
>JANYHJ010000041.1 GCA_025359135.1 Gemmatimonadota bacterium
CTTCACCGTGCGCGACACGGTCAATGCCGGTCCGGCGCTCGTGAGCTTTGTGTCGCGCGGTGCGGTCAAGCACGAGATGGTGCTGGTGCGGCTCCGCAAGGAGGCGTCGACTGCGGAGTTCGTGGATTCGCTGGCACACGCTCGTTCGACGCGCCCGCTGCGCGCCACGGGCTCGGCCGTGCTGTTCACGGCGCCGAGGTAAGCCGAGAACGCGGTGCGTTTGAGTGTGATGTTCGAACGCGGAGAGCGCTATGCGCTCATCTGCCAGTTCCGCGACTCGGCGACTGCGCCCAAGCACCAGACGCTCGGGATGTTCAAGATCCTGACGGTCCGATGAGCGCGCGCATGAAGGCGTCGGCCATCGGCGTAAGCATCGCGTGCGGCGTCTGCCTCGCAGCATGCAATGCGCCGCCCTCGGTGCGCGACGTCCACGTCACGGGAACGGAGTACGCACTCGTGACGCCGGAGTCGCTCCCGCCGGGTCCGACGCGCTTCTACTTCGCGAACACGGGAAAGATGAAGCACGAAGTCGGCATCAGTCGCGTGAAGGCAGACATCCCGCTCGACAGCGTGCTGCGCACGGAGCTGCGGGGCGACGACATCGAGAAGATGTACGATGCGGGCGAAGGGCTGCTGTTTGCCGACGTGGGCGAGGTGGTGGAGGCCGCGCTCTACGTCGACCTGCTGCCCGGCCGGAGCTACGTGCTCATCTGTACCTTGCCCGATTCGGCGGGCAAGGCGCATTCGATGAAGGGGATGGTGCGCGGGCTGCGGGTGGTGAAGAAATCCTGATCGCAGCGCAGGACGACTACTTCATCGTCTGCATCTGCTTGGCGACCGACTCCGTTTCCTTCCAGACGCGAATGAGGTTGCCGCCCCAGATCTTCTCGATGTCGCTGGCGGAGTAGCCGCGCTTCACGAGCTCGAGCGTCACGTTGAACGTCTCACTCGCGTTGGCCCAGCCGAGGATGCCGCCGCCGCCGTCGAAGTCGGAGCTGATGCCGACATGGTCGATGCCGATGCGCTTGACGGCGTAGTCGATGTGGTCGACCAGGTCCCGCACGGTGGCGGGTCCGTACTTGGCGTCGATCTCGGCCATGCCGGCGCGCCAGGCCGACTTCTGCGGGACGGTGAGCTTCGCGGAATCGCCCGCGGCGGCGAGGCCGACCTTCTTCGCCAGCTCGTTGATGAGCGGCTCGCGCTCGGGCGGCGTGCGCTTGAGGAAGCCGCCGAGGGCGACGATCTGCACGACACCGCCGGACTTCTTGATGGCGTCGAGCTGCTCGTCGTCGACGTTGCGCGGATGATCGTTGATCGCGCGGATGCCGGAGTGCGACGCGATCACCGGCGCCTTCGACAACGCAGTCGCCTGCATCATCGTCGCCTTGCCGTTGTGCGAGATGTCGACCATGATGCCGACGCGGTTCATCTCGGCCACCACCTGCCTGCCGAACGGCGAGAGACCGCCCCACTCGCCCTTGGTGTCGCCGGGCAAGTTGATGGCGGGATCGCCGATCTCGTTGGTGCCGTTGTGCGTGAGCGTCATGTAGCGCGCTCCCAGCTTGTGGTACTTCGCGAGCAACCCCAAGTCCTTGACGATGACGTAGCCGTTCTCGATGCCGATCATCGCCACGAGCTTGCCACTGCGCGCGATCTTCGCGACGACGTCCGCCTTCTCGGCGAGCGCGATGCGGTCCTTGTACGTGGCCACCGCGCGGCGGATCGACGCGAACTTGGTGAGCGCGAGCTCGCGCGCCGTCTCGGCCTGTTCGCCCTGCCGTGCGCCCTGCGCCACGTAGACGATGAAGAAGACGGCGTCGAGGCCGCCTTCCTTCATCTTGGGATAGTCGACGCGGAAGGTGTCCCTGCGGCCCGGGTCGGCGAACTCCGTGGCGTACTGGTACGGGATGTCGACGTGCGTGTCGACGGTGACGACGTGCTTGTGGATCTCTCGCGCACGGGCGACGAGCGATTCGGCGGCGGTGGTGGGGCGCTGGGCGGCCATGGTGGCGGGCAGTGCGAGGGCGAGCAGGGTGCTAATGCGACGCATGGGAAGTGACAGCGGTTGGGGTGACAACGCCGTAAGCTAGCGCGTACCTTTGCCGCGTCGCCAACGGGCTACGCCGCCCTTGGCTCATCCCTCACCTGCAGGTCGTGCGCATGCGTTTGTCGCCACTGGCTCTCGTCGCCCTCCTTGCCGCGCCCGCAGCGGCGCAGCGCCCCGCCGCTCCCGCCGGTGGTCCCCCGGGCACGCAGTCGGTGCCGCAGGGTCCGCCCCCCGCCTTCGTGCGCAGCACGCCGCCAACCGACGCCACGCTGCAGCAGATCTGGGCCGAGGGGATGCAGCGCTCGCAGGCGATGGCCATCGCGCAGGAGCTGACCGATGTCGTCGGTCCGCGCCTCACCGCGTCGCCGGCCGCGACCCACGCGAGCGATTGGGCGCTGGCCAAGTACAAGGGCTGGGGAATCACGGCCAAGCGCGAAGAGTATGGCACGTGGAATTCGTGGAAGCGCGGCGTGTCGCACATCGACCTGCTCTCGCCCCGCGTGCGCTCGATGGAAGGATTGATGCTCGCGTGGAGCCCAGGCACCAACGGCCGGCTCGACGCCGACGTGATCATGGTGCCGGAGCTGGCCGACTCGAACGCAGCCGCCGAGTGGTTGAAGACGGTGAAGGGGAAGGCCGTGCTGACGACGGCGCCGACGCTCTCGTGCCGCAGTGCGGCGCAGTGGACCGAGTTCGGCACGCCCGAGGCGCAGGCGCGCACCGCGAAGGAGCAGGACGCGCTGACGGCGAGCTGGCGCACGCGGCTCGCGGCATTTGGCAGTGCGCCCGCCGCGATCCAGGGCAAGCTCAAGGACGCCGGCGCCGCGGCGGTGCTCGCGCACAACTGGTCGCGCTATCCGGGCATCGACAAGATCTTCGGCTCGTGGCGCCAGCTGCTGCCGACGTTCGACGTGGGCTGCGAGGACTACGCGCTGCTCGCGCGTCTCGCCGAGAAGGGACAGAAGCCGCGCGTGCGCCTGACGGCCGAGAGCGAATTCCTCGGAGAGCGGCCGGTGTTCAACACGATCGCGGAAATTCGTGGATCGGAGAAGCCCGACGAGTTCGTGATGCTCTCAGCGCACTTTGATTCATGGGACGGATCGAGTGGCGCGACCGACAACGCCACGGGTACGACGATCATGATGGAAACGTTGCGCATCCTCAAGTCGATCGGCTTCGTGCCGAAGCGCACGATCCGCGTCGGCCACTGGCAGGGCGAGGAGCAGGGGTTGAACGGCTCGCGCGCCTACAGCGAGGATCATCCCGAGGTGGTGCAGGGGCTCTACGCG
>JANYHJ010000059.1 GCA_025359135.1 Gemmatimonadota bacterium
CCGCGGCATCGTCGCCGATCGCCGCCACGAGTTCGCAGCGGGTGCCCAGCGCCAGGACGTTCTGGGCCACGTTGGCCGCGCCACCCAGCGCCTCACGTCGCTCGCGCACGCGCACCACCGGCACGGGGGCTTCGGGGGAGATGCGATCGACATCGCCCTTGAGGTAGACGTCGAGCATGGCGTCGCCGATGATGGCGATGCGGTGCCCCGCGGCGCGGGCCACCAGGGTCTCGAGGCGCGCGCGCGCAAGCGGCTCTGGCATGGGGCGGAACGTAACGCGCCCTCCGTCTGGCCGCCGCTCTCGGCCGTGTCGCTCGCCGCGATGGGTCGCCAATCGGCGCGCTCCGTTCGCCGGCTCTCGCTCGCGCTTCGATGCCATGCCTTGCGCGACGACCGCAGGCAGGCCGCCGGAAGCGAAGCGCCATTAGCTTCCAGTTCCGCACGTGCGGCGCCAGTCGCTGCACATCGCCCCACTCTGATTCCCCAGGTTCCGATGTGTGGCTTCTGCGGGTTCCTCGAACCGCACCACGCGCGCACCGCTGACGAATTGGCCGCGATCGCAGGCGCCATGGCGACGCGGCTGCGGCATCGGGGACCAGACGGCGACGGCACATGGACCGATCCGTCGGCGGGACTGGCGCTTGGGCATCGGCGGCTCGCCATCATCGACGTCACGCAGGCGGGTCACCAGCCGATGGTGTCCGCCAGCGGGCGCTGGGTGGTCGCGTACAACGGTGAGGCCTACAACTTCGAGGCCCTTCGCCACGAGCTCGACCAGTCGCACCCGTCGCGTTCGAGATGGCAAGGTCACTCTGATACCGAAGTGCTGCTCGAGGCCATCGAGGCGCACGGAGTGCGCGGCGCGGTTGAGCGCGTCAACGGCATGTTCGCGTTCGCTGCGTGGGACCGGGAAACGCGTACGCTCCACCTTGCGCGCGACCGGGCCGGCGAGAAGCCGCTCTACTACGGGTGGAACGCAGGAACGTTCTTCTTCGCCTCCGAGCTCAAGGCCTTGGCTGCCCATCCCGCGTGGGCGCCGGTGCACGACCGCGGCGCGTTCGCGCTCTTCATGCGGCTCGGGTACATCCCGACGCCCTGGTCGGCGTACCAAGGGATTCGCAAGTTGCCGGCGGGCACGTTGCTGACGCTCACGCCGGCGGCTGTCGCAGCGCATGCGCTGCCCGAGCCCGAGGCGTACTGGGATCCCGCAGCGATGGTCGTCGAGGCCATGGCGAACCCGTTCGGCGGTAGTGAGGACGCGGCGGCCGACATGCTCGACGGGTTGCTGCGCGACGCGGTGAAGGCGCGCATGGTATCCGACGTGCCGCTCGGCGCCTTCCTGTCCGGCGGGATCGACTCGACGACCATCGTCGCGATGATGCAGGCGCAGAGCGACCGGCCGGTCCGGACCTTCACGATCGGCTTCGAGGACGCCGACTACGACGAAACGCTCGCCGCCAAGGCGGTCGCCGCGCACCTGGGCACCGATCACACGGCGCTCCACGTGCGCCCCGACGATGCGCGCGCGGTCATTCCGCTCCTGCCGACGATGTATGACGAGCCGTTTGCCGACGCATCGCAGATTCCGACACACCTCGTCTCGGCGCTCGCGCGCGGACACGTGACGGTGGCGCTCTCCGGCGACGGCGGCGACGAACTCTTCGCGGGCTACACCCGACACCGGAACGCCGAGGAGGTGTGGCCGCGCCTCAGTCGCATTCCTGCGATTGCGCGGCGCGGTCTCGCCCGCGTCTTGCATGGCGTGAGCGAACAGGCGTGGGACGGGGTGCTCGGCACGCTCGCGCCAATGCTGCCGCAGGCGCTCTCGCGGCACGACGCGGGACGGTTCGTGCACCGCATGGCCGATGTCCTTTCGGCGGAGTCCGCGGACGCGTTCTATCTCGGGCTGGTGTCGCAGGAGACCGATCCGGCCACGCTCGTGGGTGCGGCGGAGCCCCACACGTGGCTCGATTCGCCATCGCGTTGGCCCGCGCTGCCGGATGCGGCGTCGCGGATGATGTTCCTGGATCTCGTCACCTATCTCTCCGACGACATCCTGGCCAAGGTGGATCGCGCCTCGATGGCGGTGGGACTCGAGGTGCGCGTGCCGATGCTGGACCATCGCGTCATCGCGCTCGCGTGGCAGTTTCCCCTTTCGTACAAGCTGGGCGACGAGGAAGGGAAGCACGTGCTGCGCCGGGTGCTCGACCGGTACGTGCCGCGCGCCCTGGTTGACCGGCGCAAGATGGGTTTCTCGGTGCCGCTCGACCAATGGTTGCGTGGACCGCTGCGCGCGTGGGCCGAGGAGCTGCTCTCCGAACGCGCCCTCCTCGCGGGCGGCGTGCTCGATGTCGCTCGCACGCGCGCCCAGTGGACTGCACATCTATCGGGCCGAGCGAACCGCCAGTACTGGCTCTGGCACGCGCTCATGCTGCAGGCGTGGCTCGCGCACGAAGCGGCCGGGTAACTTTGCTCGCCGCGTCAGCGGCTCTTCCGCACGATCTCCCGGTACAGTTCTGCGTGCTGCGCCGCGATGCGCTCCGGCGTGAATCGCGCCGCGTTGATGTACCCGTTGGCGACGAGTCCGGCGCGATACCCGGCGTCATCGATCACGCGCTGCACACCAGCGCGGATGTCCTCGACGCTCGTCGCGTCCACGAAGCACGCGGCCTCACCCGCGACTTCGGGCATCGCGCTGGTCCGGCCCGTGATGACCGGTCGCCCGACGGCCTGCGCCTCGACGATCGGCATGCCGAACCCCTCGTACGTCGAGGCGAAAAGGAGGAGATCCGTACGCTGGTAGCGTTCGAGGATCTCCGCGTCCGTGAGTCCGTAGGACTGCGTGTAGGCCACGCGAGTCCGCGCGAATGCCGCACGATGTTCGTCGCTCAGCTCTCCCACGAAGTCCACTTCCACGGGCAGATCGCGCAGTGCCTCGGTCTGTCGCACGAGGTTCTTGTTCCACGCCGAGCCGATCATGAGCACGCGGGTTGGCGCGGTCGAGAACGGACGGGGGTCGGGCACGAATTGCGGCCCGATGGGCACGTGAATCGTGATCACGTGCTCGGGCGCGCATCCCAGCGTCTCGAGCACTTCACTGCGGACAAACTCCGAAATCGCGATGACGCGCGCGACACGTCTCGAGGGCAGGTCGAACCAGAGGGACTTTGCCACGGCCCGGCGCCAGCCGCTGAAGCGGTGGAGCATCACCACGTCAGGAATCGTCAGGACCGTCCGTGCGGGCCGCATGAGCAACACGGCATAGTTCACGTCA
>JANYHJ010000063.1 GCA_025359135.1 Gemmatimonadota bacterium
TGTTCCTCGCCATCGTGCAACTGCTGGGCGGCGGACGGCGCAACTAGCCGCGCACTGCGCCTCGAACGACGCGCCCCCGGCAACCATGCGTGGTTGCCGGGGGCGACGTGCATCCGGTCAATCGTGGTTCGCTACTGCACCGATTCCTTGGCGATGACGGCGAGGTCATCGGCGCCGTGCCCCGATGCGATCAGCGCATCCATGCGCGCCGCGATGCCGGGCAGCACCGACATCGGCGTGTCGGCCGTCTCGAGCATCAGGCGCACGTCCTTGCGCGCCATGTCGAGTTCGAACGACGCCGGCGTGAACTTCCGCTCCGCCATCGCCTTGCCACGCCCGCCCACGACCGTGTTGAAGTTGAAGAAGTCGAAGATGTGCGCGGCGTCAGGCGCAGCCAGGTCGGCGCCCTGCGCGATGGCGTACATGTCGGCCACCGCACCCGCGACGCCGATGAGCAGCCCGTTGCCGCAGAGCTTGTAGACCGCGGCCAGATCGCTGCGCTCTCCCATGTACTCGACGCGCGCGGCCTGTTGCTCGAGCGCCGGCTTGACCGCCTCGAAGAGCACGCGCGGCCCCGACACGAGGATCGAGCCGAGCGCCTGCCGCGCCATCGACGGGCCGATGAACACCGGGCAGTGCAGGTAGCGCACGCCGATCACGGCCAGCCGTTCACAGCGCGCCGCGGTGAGCGCGGGCTGCGTCGTCGTGTGGTCCACGATGATGGCGTGGCGCGCGAGTGACCCGCGGAACTGCTCGATGACCTGGTCGACCACGGCGTCATCCCGCAGCACGAGGTGCACGCGCTCGGCCCCCCGCACGGCCTCGGACGGCGTCGCCGCGAGCGTGGCGCCGAACTTCGTGAGGGCCGCGGCCTTGGCTGCGGTACGGTTCCAGACGGATACGGTGTCACCGCGCGCGAGCGCGGCTTCGACGAAGGCCGAGCCGAGGAGGCCCGTACCGAGATAGGCGATGGCAGTCATGGATTGAATTTAGCCCGGCGCGGTTGCGCGAGGACTGTTCCGAGGGCGAGAATTGGCCGCTAATGGACACCCACGCCGTGACATCACTCGCCACCGCCGACTGGGCGGTGATGGCCACCTACTTCGCCTTCGTGCTCGGCATCGGCGTGGTGCTGCGCCGCGCCGTCACGTCGAGCGACGAATTCCTCTTGAGCGGGCGCTCGATGCCCGCGTGGGTGAGCGCCCTCGCCTTCCTCTCGGCCAACCTCGGCGCGCAGGAAGTCATCGGCATGGGCGCCTCGGGCGCCAAGTACGGCATCGCCACGAGTCACTTCTACTGGATCGGCGCCGTGCCCGCGATGCTGTTCGTCGGGCTCTTCATGATGCCGTTCTACTATGGCTCGAAGGCGCGCTCGGTGCCCGAGTACTTGCGGCTGCGCTTCGACGAGAAGACGCGCGGGCTGAACGCGGTGTCGTTTGCCGTGATGACCGTCTTCTCGAGCGGCATCTCGATGTACGCGATGGGCAAGCTCTTCAACTTGCTGCTCGGCTGGAACCTCGACGTGGCGATGCTCGCGTCGGCCGCCATCGTGCTCGCGTACACGCTGCTCGGTGGCCTCACGAGCGCGATCTACAACGAAGTGCTGCAGTTCTTCCTCATCGTCTTCGGCTTTGCGCCGCTCGTCTGGCTCGGCATGCGCGACGTCGGCGGGTGGAGCGGGCTCGTGGCCAAGTTGCAGAGCGTGGCGACGACGCAGGGCTACGCGAGCGACGCGTGGGTGCGCAGCTGGCACCACATGGGCGCGGCCAAGGACAACCCGATCGGCGTCGAGTGGTTCGGGCTCGTGGCGGGGTTGGGCTTCGTACTCTCGTTCGGCTACTGGTGCACCGACTTCCTCGTGGTGCAGCGCGCGATGGCGGCCGAATCGATGACGGCCGCGCGGCGCACGCCGATCCTCGCCGCGTTTCCCAAGATGCTCTTCCCGTTTCTCGTGATCGTGCCGGGCATGCTGGCCATGGCGCTCACGGCGAGCGGGGGCAGCGTGATCCCCGCGAAGATGGACGCGAGCGGCGCGCCGATGGTGGATGCACTCGGACGCGCCGTGCTCGACTTCGACCTGGCCACGCCGGCGCTCTTGGTCAAGTATTTCCCGTCAGGCATGCTCGGCCTGGGCCTCACGGCGCTGCTGGCGAGCTTCATGAGCGGCATGGCCGGCAACGTGACGGCCTTCAACACGGTGGTCACGTACGACCTGTATCAGGGCTACGTCAACAAGAACGCGAGTGACAAGCACTACCTCACCGTGGCGCGCATCACGACGGTGGTGGGGATCCTCGTGTCGATCGCGGCGGCGTACGTCGCGGCGGCGTTCAACAACATCATGGACGTGCTGCAGCTCGTGTTCGCGTTCGTGAACGCGCCACTGTTCGCCACGTTCGCGCTCGGCATGTTCTGGAAGCGCAGCACGGGGCACGGCGCCTTCTGGGGACTGGTGGCCGGCACCACCGGTGCGGCCATCCATCATGGCCTCTCGCTACCGGCCGGTGCGGTGGTGGGCGTGAAGGGCGGCTACCTCGGCGCCACCCTCCACTACCCGAGCGAACTCGCGCAGACGTTCTGGACGGCGATCATCGCGTGGAGCACCTGTTTCGTGGTGACGATGGCGATCAGCTTCTTCACGACGCCGCGCCCCGAGAGCGAATTGACCGGGCTGGTGATGGGACTGACGCCCAAGCCCAATGACGAGGACGTGAGCTGGTGGCAGCGCCCGGTGACGCTCGCCGTCGTCGTGGTGGTCTGCCTGATCGGCCTCAACGAGGTGTTCTGGTGAGCGGCGCGGCGAAGTTCGACGTGCGGGCACCACTGGGGGCGCTCTTCGTGCTGCTCGGCGGCATCATTGCCGTGGCCGGCGTGATGACGCGCAACGCGATGCCGACGGGGCTCCCGATCGCGCTGGTCTGGGGGAGCGTGATGATGGTGTTCGGCGCCGTGGTCAGCGCGATGGCGTGGCGAGCGCGGAAGTAGCGGAACGCTCAGCGCAGATCAGGCCGCCGAGCCGGGCACCTGCGCCCATTCTTGTTCGAGATCGTGCGCGAGCACCAGGCGATTCACGAGCGTCCTGTCGATCCGCTCGCCGCTGACCCGCAAGATCCCGGCAATGTCGCGCAGGTGGTGTGCCCCGGCGCCCAGCTTCACGTAGCGAAGCTTGTTGACGATGAGGTACTCGGGAGACACGAACCAGACCAGCTGCCCGCGAAGCGTGCGCGCGGTTCTCCGCGCGAATTCCTCGCGGACGAACGCATCTTCACCCTCGCAGTACACGTCGAGGCGCAACGCGGACTCGTTGTGCATGACGTTGAAATGGCCGTGCCGCGGTCGGGCGGCTTCTTCCTCGATCGTCTCGATGGGGGCGATGTAGTAGTCGGGTTCCGCAAAGACAGCATGGAGCCGGCGCGCCTCGCCTCGCCCGATCCGCATGACCACGTCGAGATCATTCGTGAACCGCGGCTCGCCGAACAGCGCCGCGGCATGCGCACCCGTCACCATGTACGGGACGCCCGACGCGTTCAGCGGGGCGACGAGCAACGCGAACGGGTCAGGCGCCGACATCCGCGAAGAGCTCGCGCACGCGACGTTCCACCTGGTCGTTGGACCAGCCGGGGTTGTCGTTCGCGACGCCGGCGCGCTTGAGTTCCCACGCCCACGAACGCAGGCCCATCACCAAGTCCGCGCGCTGGTCATCGGTCATCGCGCGAACGCGCGTCGCCTGTCGTGCCGTGATCAGCGTCTCGTCGTGTAGCATCCGGCCTACCCCGCCGCCGCGTCGATCTTGCCCGCGAGGTCGAGGTCAAGCTGCGTGATGCCGCCCGCGGAGTGCGTCGACAGCGTCACGATGATCTTCGTGTAGCGGATGTCGATGTCGGGATGATGGTCCTTGGCTTCCGCTTCCATCGCGATGCGCTGCACGAACGCGATGCCGTCGAGGAAGCTCGGACGCGTGTACGACTTCGTGATCGTGTCGCCCTTGCGCGACCAGCCGGTCATGGCGCCGATCGCGCGCTGGATCGTGATGTCGGAGAGTCGTTCAGCCATGGTCGGAGGTCTCGGAGGTGACGAGGGCGCCGCCGCGGCGCCGCGTCTGCGCGCGGCGCACGCCGATCATTTCGGCCACGACGCTGACGGCGATTTCCTCGGGCGTGTCGGCGCCGATCGGGATGCCGATGGGCGCGTGGATGACGTCCAGCCGGTCGCGCGGCACGCCCCAACTCGTGAGCAGCTCCCACGTGAGCGCGACCTTGCGCCGCGAGCCGAGCATGCCGAGGTAGCGGAGGTCGCGCCGCGCGATCTGGTCGACGATGAGGGCGTCGTGCTGGTGACCGCGCGTGGCGACGACGGCGTACGTCGCGCCATCGAGGTCGAGCGTGCTCCCGACATCGTGCCAGTCGCAGGTGATGGTGGCGGCAGCGGTGGGATGACGCGCCTTGTCGGTGAACTCCGCGCGATCGTCGACGACGGTCACGCGCCAGCCGGCTGCCGTGGCCGCGCGCGCGATTGCGCCGCCGACATGGCCACCGCCGAAGATCACGAGGCGCGGCGCGCCGGCCACGAGCTCGGTGAGCGTCGTGGCGTCGATCGATGGCAGCTGGTCGAGCGCGTCTTCGTCGTGATCGCCGGTCAGCTCGAGCCGCTTGTCGGGGCCGCGTGTCCAGTCGAGGCCGGTCACGAGCAGACGACGCTCACCACTGGCTACCGCGGCCACGGCCTCGGCGTAGACGCGCGCCAATAGCTCGTCGGGGTAGAGCGGTTCGACGACGAGAGTCGCGGTGCCGCCGCAGGTGAGGCCGTAGTCGCCGGCGAGCTCGGCGTTGAGGGTGTGCTCGGTGACGATCGGTAGACGCCGCTCGAGCACGTCATGGCACTGCTCGATGACGTCGCCCTCGAGGCAGCCGCCGCCGATGGTGCCGAGCCGTGCGCCGCCGGCCGTGACGAGCAGCTTGGCGGTGGCGGACATCGGGAGCGACCCGCGGCGCCGCGCCACGGTGGCGAGGGCAGCGGCGCCACCGCCCGCGGTGAGGCGAGCGCACTCGGCGAGGATCGCGGCGAGGGACATGGGGGAAAGGTACAGTCGTCTTGGGCGGAGCGAAGGACCCCTGGTTCCGGCGGAGGGGTGACAGCACGTACAGCGTCCGGCCTGACGGCGGTGGTACGCTCGGGTCACCGCGCTCGCGCCGACCTGTGTGCGAAATGCCGCCGTTGGTGTGACAGCCGACGATCGGTGGCACCGCGTATTACCAGTGAGTCCCGCCCGTGTCTCGCACCTCGAGGACCACGCCCGTGCTGCGCCTGCTGCGACCCCTGTCGCCGCTCGACCGACTCCCCGCCTCGTTCGTGACGGTGGGGCTCGTGGGGATCGTCGTCACGCTGGGATGGCTCGATCACACGATCGGCACGCGCATCGGGCTCTCGGTGCTGTACCTGGTGCCGGTGACGGCGGCAGCGTGGAGTGCAGGGCGCGGGAGCGGACTGGTGGTGGCGCTCGTCGCGGCGGTGTCGTGGTTGATCGCAGACCTCGGCGCGGGCAGCACGATCGGGATCGCGGAACTGGCGACGCGCAACCTCGCGAGTCATTCGCTCATCTGCCTGATCGTCGCGCTGACGGTGAGCGCGCTCCGGCGCACGCTGGATGCGCTCGAGTCGGCGCTCGTGCGCGAACGCACGATCGCGCGGCATGATCCGCTGACGGGGCTCGTCAATGCGCGGGCCTTCCGCGAGATCCTCGCGGCGGAGCTGTCGCGCGCCTCACGCACGGGATCGGCGCTGACGCTCGCGTATCTGGACGCCGACGGCTTCAAGGGGGTGAACGACGCGTGCGGCCACGGCGAGGGCGACCGCGTGCTGAACGCGATTGCGACGACGACGCTGTCGGTCATGCGGCGCACGGACACCGTGGCACGGTTGGGCGGCGACGAGTTCGCGATCCTGATGCCCGAGACGTCGCGCGACGAAGCGATTGTCGCCTTGGCCAAGGCCCGCGCGGCGCTGGCGCACGCGATGCACACCGGGCACTGGGCGGTGACGTTCAGCGTGGGCGCGGTGGTGGCGGG
>JANYHJ010000065.1 GCA_025359135.1 Gemmatimonadota bacterium
GTCGCTTCGCGACGGTGGGGGAAGGACGTTGAGTTGATTTCACTTGCGTCCCCTCGCAACTTTCGAGTCTGCGGTGAAAACCGCCCTGCTAAATCACAAACCTGATATGTCCGTCCCCCTGCTGGATCTCAAGGCACAACACGCCACAATCCGGGAGTCGGTCGTCGCCGCGATGCTCAAGGTCGTCGACGATCAAGCGTTCATTCTGGGGGAGCCGGTCGAGCGCCTGGAACGCTCGGTCGCGGAGCTCTCGCACGCGAAACATGCCATCGGCTGCGCGAACGGGACCGACGCCCTGCTGCTGGCGTTGCGCGCGCTCGACGTCGGACGCGATGACGAGGTGATCACGACCCCGTTCACCTTTTTCGCGACCGCAGGCACGATCCACAACGTCGGGGCGCGCACCGTGTTCGTTGACATCGATGCGGCGACGTTCAACATCGCGCCGGAGGCGGTTGCCGCGGCGGTCACGCCCCGCACCAAGGCGATCACCGCGGTGGACCTCTTCGGCCAGATGGCGCCGATCGAGGCCGTGATGGCGGTGGCCAAGGGGTTGCCCGTCATCGAGGACGCCGCGCAGTCCATCGGCGCCCGTCGCACGATCAACGGCGCCTGGCGCATGGCGGGCGAGCTCGCGACGATCGGCACCTTCTCGTTCTTCCCGTCGAAGAATCTCGGGGGCTACGGCGACGGCGGCATGATCGTCACGCAGGACGACGCCCTCGCGACCCGCCTCAAGCGGCTGCGCGTGCACGGCGGCGCCAAGCAGTACTTCCACGACGAGGTCGGCTACAACAGCCGCCTCGACGCGCTGCAGGCCGCGATCCTCTCGGCCAAGCTGGCCCACCTGGAGCGGTGGAGCGCCGGTCGGCGCAAGAACGCGGCGTGGTACGATCGCGCGCTGGCCGACGTGCCGGAGATCCGCCGCCCGGTGATCGATCCGCTCAACGAGTCGATATACAACCAGTACACGATTCGCGCCGATCGGCGCGACGACCTGCAGGCGCACCTCAAGGCGAAGGGGATCGGCAACTCCATCTACTACCCGCTGCCGCTGCACCTCCAACCCTGCTTCGCGTATCTCGGCTACCGCGAGGGGCAGTGTCCCGTCTCGGAGCAGGCGGCGCGCGAGGTGCTCTCGCTGCCGGTCTATCCCGAACTCACCGAGGCCCAGCTCGTCGAGGTCGCTTCGGCTGTCCGCACGTTCTACGGGCGCTGAGCCCCTCCTCCACCGGAGTCCCATGTCGTCCGTTGTTGACCTGCAGGAGAAGATCAAGTCGCGCAAGGCCGTGATCGGCATCGTCGGCCTTGGCTACGTCGGCCTTCCACTGGCGATGGAGTTCGCGAAAGCGGGCTTCCACGTGATCGGCTATGACGTGAGCGAGCGCGTCTGCGACCTGCTGATGCGCGGTGAGTCGCACATCCAGGACGTGCCTGCGGCCGAGGTGGGCAGCACGGTGAAGCGCGGCGTGTTCGAGGCCACGACGGACGAGGCCCAGCTCAAGCGCTGCGACGCGATCTCCATCGCGGTGCCGACGCCACTCAGCAAGACGCGTGACCCGGACCTCTCGTACGTGATCAGCGCATCGGACACGATCGCGCGGAACGCCCACGCGGGGCTGCTCATCGTGCTGGAGAGCACGACATATCCCGGTACGACGCGCGAGCTGATGCAGCCGCGCCTCGAGGCCGTCGGTCTCACGGTGGGCACGGACGTGTTCCTCGCCTTCAGCCCCGAGCGCGTCGATCCGGGCAATCCGGTGTGGCATACGAAGAACACGCCCAAGGTCGTCGGCGGCATCACGGCCAACTGCACCACGCTTGCGCAGCAGCTCTACGCCGCGTGCATCGACACCGTGGTGCCGGTGACCTCGACCGAAGCGGCGGAGTTGGTGAAGCTGCTCGAGAACACGTTTCGCGCCGTCAACATCGGGCTCGTGAACGAGATGGCGATCGTCTGCGACAAGCTCGGCGTCAACGTCTGGGAAGTGATCGACGCGGCGGCGACCAAGCCGTTCGGCTTCATGAAGTTCACGCCGGGACCCGGCATCGGCGGTCACTGCATTCCGCTCGACCCGCACTATCTCGCGTGGAAGATGCGCACGCTCAACTACCGCACGCGTTTCATCGACGTCGCCAGCGAGATCAACTCGGAGATGCCGGCGTTCGTGACCGAGAAGGTCGCCTCGGCGCTCAACATGGACCGCAAGGCGGTCAACGGCAGCAAGATCCTGGTGCTGGGCATCTCGTACAAGCGCGACATCGATGACATGCGCGAATCGCCGGCGCTCGACGTCATGAAACTGCTCGAGGTACGTGGCGCGACGGTGCACTACCACGATCCGCATGTGCCGGCCTTCCGCGAGGATGGTCACGAGATCCGCGGCGTCGAGCTGACGAAGGACGCGCTCGCGGCGGCGGACGTCGTCGTGATCGTGACGGACCACAAGGCCATCGACTACCACTTCGTGGTGAAGCACGCGAATGTGGTGGTCGACACGCGCAACGCGCTCGCCAAGGTGCCGAAGGGCAAGGCCCGCATCGTCATGTTGTCGCACCACGAGTCGCCGTCCACGGGCGCGGCATGACCTGCAGCACGCCGATGGCGGCGGGACGTCCCACGTGAAGGTCGCCGTCGTCGGCACCGGGTACGTGGGACTCGTCGTTGGCGCGTGCTTCGCCGAGACGGGCAGCGAGGTCACGTGCGTCGACGTGGACGCCGGCAAGATCGAGCGGCTCACGCGCAACGTGATTCCGATCTTCGAGCCGGGATTGGCCGAGGTCGTCGAGCGGAACCAGCGCGAAGGCCGGCTCGCATTCACGACCGACCTGGCGGAGGCCGTGACGGACGCGGCGGCGATCTTCATTGCGGTCGGCACGCCCCCTGACGAGGATGGATCGGCCGACCTCACGCACGTCCTCGCCGTCGCGAGCGGCATCGGTGCGCATCTCGCCGCGGACGCCGTCGTCGTCACCAAGAGCACGGTGCCTGTCGGAACGGCGGAGCGCGTGCGGGCGGCGGTGGCCAGTCGATCGACCGTGCCCTTCCATGTGTGCTCCAACCCCGAGTTCCTGAAGGAAGGCGCCGCGGTCGAGGATTCGATGCGTCCCGATCGCGTCGTGGTCGGCGCCGACAGCCAGCGGACCCGTGACGTGATGACCGAGTTGTACGCGCCATTCGTGCGTACGGGGAAGCCGATCCTCTTCATGGACATCCCGTCGGCGGAACTCACGAAGTACGCCGCCAACGCGATGCTCGCGACGCGCATCACGTTCATGAACGAGATTGCCAACTTGTGCGAGAAGGTGGGCGCGAGCGTCGACGCGGTGCGCAGCGGCGTCGGCAGCGATGCGCGCATCGGCCCGTCGTTCCTCTTTCCGGGTCCGGGCTACGGCGGGTCCTGCTTTCCCAAGGATGTGCAGGCGCTCGATCGGCTCGCCGACGAGGTCGGCAGCCCGATGCGCGTCGTGTCGGCGGTGCACGCCGCCAACGAGTTCCAGAAGACGCGCCTCTTCACGCTCACCGAAGCTGCCCTCGGCGGCAGCACCACCGGACGGCGCATCGCCGTCTGGGGGCTCGCCTTCAAGCCGCAGACCGACGACATGCGGGAATCGCCCGCCCTGGTGCTGATCGAGATGTTGCGCGCCGCGGGCGCGCACGTCGTCGCGCACGATCCGGCGGCGATGACGGAGGCCAGGCGGCGTCTCGGCGACGCGATCGAGTTTGCCGACACGGCCTACGCCGCACTCGCCGGAGCGGACGCCCTCGTGATCGTCACGGACTGGAACGAGTACCGTCACCCGAACCTCGACCGGATGCGGACCGCGCTGCGCACGCCGATCGTCATCGACGGCCGCAACCTGTACGACCCGGCGCGCATGGCCCGGCTCGGGTTCACGTACCGCTCGATCGGCCGGAGGAGCGCATGAGGGTCCTCATCACCGGCGCGGCCGGCTTCCTCGGCTCGCACCTCGCCGATCGTTTCCTCCGCGACGGACATCAGGTCGTCGGACTCGACAATTTCGTGACCGGGTCACCCGACAACATCGCGCACCTGACGGGCAATCCGTCGTACGAGTTCGTGCGGCACAACATCTCGAACTTCACGTATGTGGCCGGCCCGCTCGCCGGCGTGCTGCACTTCGCCTCGCCGGCGTCGCCGATCGACTATCTCGAGCACCCGATACCGACGCTCAAGGTCGGTGCGCTGGGTACGCACAACGCGCTCGGGATCGCGAAGGCCAAGGGCGCGCGGTTCTTCCTTGCCTCGACGAGCGAAGTGTACGGCGACCCGCTGGTACACCCGCAGCCGGAGTCGTACTGGGGCAACGTGAACCCGATCGGCCCCCGTGGTGTCTATGATGAGGCCAAGCGCTTCGCCGAGGCCATGACCATGGCCTACCATCGCTTCCACGGACTCGACACCCGCATCGTGCGCATCTTCAACACCTACGGGCCGCGGATGCGACCCAACGACGGCCGCGTCGTCTCGAACTTCATCGTGCAGGCACTGCGAGGCGAGCCGATCACCCTCTACGGCGACGGCAGCCAGACGCGCTCGTTCACGTACGTGGATGACGAGGTGGAGGGGATCTACCAGCTCTTCCTTCGCGGCGACGCGATGCCGATGAACATCGGCAATCCCGTCGAGTTCACCGTGCGCGAGCTCGCCGACATCGTGCTGGCCTCGACCGGCTCGAAAAGCGAGATCGTGCGGCGCCCGCTGCCCGAGGATGATCCCAAGGTTCGCCAGCCCGACATCACGCGGGCCCGCGCCGTGCTTGGCTGGGAGCCGCAGGTGCCGTTGCGCGACGGCGTCGCGCGCACGATCGAACATTTTCGCGGCGTGATCGCCGCTGGACACTGATGCTTCCGTTCCGCTTGCACCGTCCGACCCTGCTCGCCGCCCTGGCATGTGCCACGGCCGGCTGCTTCAAGGGCTTCGACCCCAGAATCTTCAAGACCAGCGAGTCGCTCTTTGGCGCCTCGATGGACCAGCTCAAGCGCGGCAAGCTCGACAACGCCGCGAAGGGCTTCGAGAAGCTGACCCTGGACCTTCCGGCGCGCGACCCGCTTCTGCCGGTCTCCTACTGGTACCTCGCGGTCACGTATGACCGCCGCGAGGACCACCTCTTCGCGGCCCAGAACTACCAGCGGCTCGCGGAGACCTTCCCGGATGATTCGCTGGCCGACGATGCGCTCTTCGCGGCGGGCAACTCCTACGCGGCCATGTGGCGCACACCGGAGCTCGACCCGCAATACGCGCTCCTCGCCCAGGGCACGTGGCGCGGCCTGCTCACGAACTATCCTGAGACGTCGCTCCGCTCGAGCATCAACACCGCCATGGGGCGGCTCGAAGACAAGTTGGCGAGCAAGGACTACAACACCGGCGAACACTACATGCGCCGCAAGGCGTACGACTCAGCGATCATCTACTTCAAGGACGTCATGAAGACGTACCCGTCCACGCCACACGCGCGGCTGGCGGGATTGGAGTTGCTGGGCGCATACCGTGCCATCAAGTACGGCGAGGAAGCCAAGGAGCTGTGTGAGTCGATGGGCAAGACGTACCCCAAGGACGCCGAGCTCAAGACCGCCTGCGCGCCGCAGGCCGTGAATCGCTGAACGATGCGGGTCGGGGTCTTCGGCGGGACGTTCGACCCTCCGCACGTGGGGCACCTGCTCGTCGCCGCGGACGCGGTTGACGCGCTTGGACTGGACCGGCTGATCTGGATTCCCGCCGCGCGACAACCGCTCAAGACCACGCACGATGCCGCCCCGGCGACACATCGGCTGGCGATGACTCGTACGGTGTCGAACGCCGACGCGCGGTTCGCGTGCGACGGCCTCGAAATCGAGCGTGGGGGGTTATCTTTCACCGTTGACACGCTGCGCACCCTGACGTCGCGGGATCCGGGTTCCGCCTGGTTCCTCTGCGTCGGTGCCGACGCCTTCCGAGGGTTCCCACGCTGGCGGGACCCGGACGCGATCGCCCGCATGGCCACGGTGGCCGTGCTGGCGCGCGAAGGTGCCGGGGCGGAGGGATCCGCCCTCGCCGCGGTACCCGGTGCCGTCGAAGTTCCGGTCCGCCGGGTGGACGTGTCGAGCACGGAGGTGCGCGCACGGGTGCGTGCAGGTCGCTCCGTACAGGGATTCGTCATGGAGTCCGTGGCCGAGTACATCGCGGCACACGGGCTGTACCGATAGGGGACGGCATGCTCAAGGGGTTGCTCACCGGACTGTTCGGCACCCGGCACGATCGCGAACGCAAGCGCGTGCAGCCGATCGTGGATGAGGTCAATGCGCTCGGCGGCCAACTCATGGCCCTGAGCGACGTCGACCTGCAGGCGCAGACCGCCAAGTTCCGCGTCCGCCTCGCCGACCGCAGCGGTGAGCTCGAGAAGCGGATCGCGGAGCTCAAGGCCCGCAAGCACGAGACGCGCGATGCGGGCGAGCGGGAGCAACTCGACCGCGAGCTTTCCGGCGTGGACGGCCGCAGTGGCCTCGAAGGCGAACTGCGCGCCACCACCGCCGAAGTGCTCGACGCGATCCTCCCCGAAGCCTTCGCCACCGTTCGTGAGGCGGCGCGACGCCTGCTGGGCAGCGCCGTGCAGGTCACGGGCCAGCCGCTGGCCTGGGACATGGTGCATTACGATGTGCAGCTGATCGGCGGCATCCAGCTGCACTTGGGGCGCATCGCCGAAATGGCGACCGGCGAGGGCAAGACGCTCGTCGCCACGCTGCCCCTGTACCTGAATGCGCTCCCGGGACGCGGGGCGCACCTCGTGACGGTCAATCCGTACCTGGCCCGCCGCGACGCGCAGTGGATGGGGCACCTGTACAGCTGGCTCGGACTCACCGTCGGCTGTCTCGATGACACGGAGGCCGGCACACCGCAGCGCCGGGCCGCCTACCGCTGCGACATCACGTACGGGACGAACAACGAGTTCGGCTTCGACTACCTGCGCGACAACATGGTCACCGCGCTCGAGCAGCGCGTGCAGCGTGGCCATGCGTACGCGATCGTCGACGAAGTGGACTCCGTGCTCATCGACGAGGCCCGCACGCCGCTCATCATCTCGGGACCCGTCGGGAACGAGACCGACGTGCAGTACGCGGAGCACAACGCCGCAGTCTCGCGGCTCGTGCGCATGCAGACCGAACGCGTGAACTTTCTCGTGGGCGAGGGTGAGCGCGCACTGACCGCCAACGACGACCAGACGGCCGCACTCAAGCTCTACACGGCGCGCCTCGGCGCCCCGAAGACCAAGAAGCTGCTCAAGGTGCTGCAGGAGCGCGGCGTGCAGGAGCTCGTGCAGCGCATGGAGCTCGACCACATCGCCGATCGCAAGCTGCCTCCCGCCAAGCAGGCCTTCCGCGACATCGAGGAGGAGCTGCTCTATGTCCTCGACGAACGCGGCAACACGGTGCACCTGACCGATCGCGGCGTCGACGCGATGTCGCCCGACGACAAGGACGCCTTCGTGCTGCCCGACCTGTCCCTGTCCGTCGGCGCGCTCGACCGCGATCACGACCTCGATCCCGACGAGCGCATCGCGCGCCGCCACAAGCTCGACGCCGAATACGCGCTCAAGTCGGAGCGGCTCAACATCGTGCACCAGCTGCTGCGGGCGCACGCCCTCTTCGAGCGCGACGTGAACTACGTCGTGCAGGAGGGGCAGGTGCTGATCGTCGACGAGTTCACCGGCCGCACGATGCCGGGACGCCGCTGGTCGGAGGGACTGCACCAGGCGGTCGAGGCCAAGGAGGCGGTGCAGGTGAAGGGGGAGACGCAGACCCTCGCCACCATCACGATCCAGAACTACTTCCGCATGTACGACAAGCTCGGCGGCATGACGGGCACGGCCGAGACCGAGGAGACGGAGTTCTTCCAGATCTACGGGCTCGAGGTGGCGGTGATTCCGACCAATCGCCCGTTCGTGCGCGACGACCGACACGACCTCGTGTACAAGACCCGCAAGGAGAAGCTGCAAGCCATCGTCGAGGAAACGCGGCGCCTGCACGACCTCGGGTTTCCCGTGCTCGTCGGGACGGTGAGCGTCGATGAGTCGGAGACGATCTCGAAGCTCTTCCAGCGCGGCGGCATCAAGCACAACGTGCTGAACGCCAAGTACCATCAGCGCGAAGCGGGCATCGTGGCGGATGCGGGCCAGCCCGCCGCCGTCACCATCGCGACGAACATGGCCGGCCGCGGCACCGACATCAAACTCGGCGAAGGGGTGCGCGTGTCGAAGCCGTCGGTCATCAAGGATTGGGACGGCAACGAGCAGCAGGTGAGCGAGTGCGGCGGCCTGCACATCATCGGTTCGGAGCGACACGAGTCGCGCCGCATCGATCGCCAGCTGCGCGGTCGAGCCGGGCGCCAGGGCGACCCGGGCGCGTCGCAGTTCTTCCTCTCGCTCGAAGACGACCTGATGCGGCTGTTCGGCTCCGACCGCATCGCGCGGTTGATGGACCGGATGGGCGCGAAGGACGGCGAGGTGTTGACGCATCCGCTGATCACGCGCTCGATCGAGCAGGCGCAGAAGCGGGTCGAGCTGCAGAACTTCCAGGCGCGCAAGCGGTTGCTCGAGTACGACGACGTCATGAACCAGCAGCGCGAGGTCATCTACTCGCTGCGGGCCTTCGCGCTCGACGGCGGCGAGGAGCTGCGCGGCGAGGCCGTCGGCATGGTCGAGAAGGCGCTCGCGCGCCGCATCGAGGCCGCGTTGGGCGATGCGGCAGATCCCAACCGCTGGGACCTCGAATTGCTGCGACAGGACCTGCTGATGCAGTACATGCTGCCGGTGGCCTCGCTCGCGGAGGGCGCCGAGCGTCCGACCGTGGCGGCGCAGCTGGTGGCGGAGGCGCAGGAGGCGGGGCGATCGTCCTTTGCCGCCAAGGTCGAGCAGCTGGACGCCGTGCGCGACGAGTCGGGTGCGGGCTACGGCCAGCGACTGCTCGCCTACATCATGCTGCAGGTGCTGGACGAGAAGTGGAAGGATCACCTCTACGACCTGGACCAGCTGCGCAACGCGATCCACTACCGGTCGTGGGGCCAGAAGGACCCGCTGCTCGAGTACAAGCAGGAGGCGTACACGATGTTCGTGGACCTGGTGCAGGACGTGCACCACACGTTCGCGGAACGCTTCCTCAAGGCCCAGCTTGTGTTCGAGGAGCCGACCCCGCTCGAACCAGTCACCGTGACCGCGGCAGCGCCTGAGCGTCGATTCAACGAGTTCGGCATGCTCGAGCCGAATCAACTGCCGACACTCGATGTGGGTCCCGCCGAGTCGAGCGAGACCGACGAGGTGGCGGTGCGACCCGAACCGACCGTGGTGGGGGCGGGCAGGCCGCGCTCGATGCAGGCCACGCCACCGCCGGCCGTGCTGGGTGGCGCTGCGCCGTCGAGTGACTGGTCGAACATCGGTCGCAACGACCCGTGCCCCTGTGGCTCGGGCAAGAAGTTCAAGAAGTGCCACGGATCGAATTCTTGAGGCCGTTAAGCCTGTTGTAGTTGTGATGCGCGCCACGGGAACGGATCCCGTGGCGCGCGGTATACTTGGGGGGTCGATTCCCTTCGGGAGGAATGATGCGCCACGTCCTGACGCTCGCCGCCATTGTCGCCGCCGCAGAGATCGCGGGTGCGCAGGGAACGTTCGTCGCCCGATTCTCCGAATCGCAGTGGCGCGAGCCGACCTTCGTCGTGAGCCGCCCCGCCTACGTGGGCGTGTTCGAGCTGCTCGACGGCGGGCGCATCGCGCAGCGCTACCCGCGGGTCGAGGCGCAGAACGAGTTTGCCCTCCCGGCGGGCGAGACGGCGCTGTCGTATCTCGACGTACCGATCGGGCGGCTGACCGATGCGCCGGGAACGCGCACGGTCTTCTTCAATAGCGGCGGATACGGCGCGCGCCCGGTCGCGACTGGCGCAGCGCCGATGGCGCATACGCTGATCCTCGTGGCGAGCAGCGCTCCGCTCCGCATCGGCCCGTCAGCAGAGTTTCCGGCACTCGCCGCGAAGCAGCTTGCCGCGACCGACAGCAGTTTGAGCCGCCACGATCGGGCGCTGGCCGCCGTGCTCGCCTTGGTGCGTCCTGCCTCCGGCGACGCGCAGATGGCGACCGAGGTCTCGACCCTGTGGTCGATCGACTACAAGGAGTATCGTGGACTCGGGCGCTCGATCGCGGCTGGTGATCCGCTGCCGGGCACGTACAATCGCTATCGCGAGGGCGGGTACGGCGGCGACGGCTATCGCAGCGGCGCATGCGGCGGCTACGGCATCGGCGTGATCACCACCTACTCGAGCGAGTATGCGTGTGGGCGCGAGGCCGTCTGGATGGGCGGAGGGTGGGCCTACGACATCGGCGCGGGCTATGTGCCCTATCTGCCGATCTATTTCCGCAACCGCCGTTCGCCCGGCAGCACGACACCGGAGAACAAGCCGGTCGGTGTCTTTCCGGGGCAGCGGGTGACGCCGACTGGCCCGCAGGGTGGCGGTGTGCGCGTGTCCGAGCCACCGATCGAGCAGGTGCCGGCACTACGAGGCCGCTGGACAGGGTCCATTGCCGGCGCCGGAGAGATGCCGATGGCGCCGGCCTCACCGGCGGCGATGGGCGGCGGTGGGGGAGGTGGCCACGCAATGCCGACCGCGCAGCGCTACTCCGGTCCCGTCTTCGTCGCGCCAGCTTCGGCGTCACCACCGGCGCGCCCGCTAGCCGCGGGCGGTGCCACACAGGTGGCGGGTCCCACGCCGATTCTCGTGGCGCCCGCAGCGGCGCCTGCGCCTGTTGGTGGCAAGGGTGTCGCGCCTGCGGGGAACGCGGCGCATCCCGCCGCGCGTCCGGCACCAGCACCGGTCAAGAAGCAGTAGCAAGAAGGGGGCTCCGCCCATGAGTCGAACGCGAATCCTGCCGCGTTTCGCAGTCCTCGTGTTTCTGAGCGCGCCGATCGGTCCACTGTGCGGGCAATCATCGACGTCGGCAGGCGCATCGGTGGCGGGCTTGAGCGATTCGACGGCGCTCGCGATCAAGATCTTTCGTGTGCCTGGTGACGAACCGGGATTCGAGTTGAACCGTGCGGCGTACGTGGCCGTGTTCGAGGTGCGACCCGGCGAAGGGGTCGCGCAACTCTATCCCGACAACACCGAAGGATCGCGGGTCACGTCGCCCAAGGGGCGAACCTTCCTGCTCTCGGGCCGCGTCCACTACAACCGGCAGTCGAGCCAGTCGCAGAACAACTACGCCCCGACGGCCAGCAGTGGCACCGATCGGTTGCGGACCTCGCGCACGATCCTCGTGGTGGCCTCCGATCGGCCGTTGCGCGTCGGTGCGCCAACCTCGACCGGCAACGTGCTGCGTCGCATCGAGCGACTGCGGTCGCTGCGGTCTGGGCGCGTGGCCATCGACGACCTGCTCGCGATCATCGAGGCGGTTCGTCCCGAGGATCCGGGTGCGGAGCTTGCCACTGATACGCTCGAAGTTCCGCCGAGCTGAGGTGTGCCCGCGGGATTTGTGGTGGAACCGACAGGGTCGATCGTTGTAGAGTACGCTCGAACGAGTGCGTCCACGGGGGCGCGCCGCTTTCCGGATTTTGGAGGTCCCATGCGTCGGACTTGGACCCAGCTTGCCCTGATCGCGTGCGCGATGCAAGCGATGCCGCTCTCCGCACAATCCTCGATGCGGGCTCCGCCGCCGACGGCCGAGCCGCGGGCGGAGCTCCGGTCCAATGCGTTCGGCGATCCGCAAATTGCCATTTTCAAGCCGTCCTACGTGGCGGTGTTCGAGGTGGTGCCCTACGGCGGCATCGCACAGCTCTATCCGTTGTCGGCCGCGGAGGGGGCGCAGCTCGTCAAGGATGCGCAGCTGACGTTGAGTGCGTCGCGCACGCGCGAGGCGCGTCGTGCGAGTGCGCGCGGCGTGCGCCTTGTCTCCTCTGGCATGGGGACGAGTGCAACGCGAGGCGGACGCGCGCATGCAAGCGAACTTCGACCTCGCTCGATGGTCCTGATCGCGTCCGACCAGCCGATTCGCGTGAGCTCGCCCGATGTGACCATGGGGCAGCTCGCCCAGCAAATGACGGGGCTCCGCGTGCCGCGGGTCTTTGTCGGCGAGGACGAGGATATCGCCAAGCTCGTTGCGCGCGTGCGCCCCGTCGGGCAGGACGCGGACGTCACGGTGGACATCCTGGCGTTGCCGCCGGACGGTGCGGACGTCTCGCTGTTGGAGCGGAGTTCGTCCGACGTCGGACTCGCTGAGGCGACCGCGCGATCGATCTGTGATGGTGCGACCGTTCGGCTCATTGCCGCACGCCATGCACCCGCTTACGCACCCGACTACGCTCTCGCGGATGCGCGGGCAGTGCAGAAGCTCAGGCGGACGATCTTGATCGCGCAGTCGCAGAGTGGACTTTTCCACCGGCCTCACATAACCTGAAGTTTCACGCGGTCCGTTTCGGACCGTCACCGTGTCAGGATGGACACCATGCGCCGACTACTTGCCGTCGGGACACTCGCATTGGGATGTGCTGCGTGGGCGATGCCGCTCACCGCACAGCAGACGTCGAATGACATCGGCGTTCGGCTCGAATATTCAGGCGCGAACGAGCCGTTGCTCTACCTCGGCCAGCCGGCGTACGTGGCGCTCTTCGAACTCGTGCCCGGGCGCGGCGTGGTGCAGCTGTACCCGCTCACCCGGTACGAGGCCGGCTACCTGGTGGAGCCGGGCTATCGCCAGATCATTCCTGCGCGGGCCGACATGGCGCGTCGCATGAGTTGGCAGGCGGCGAGGGCCGTGCGCGATTTCACGCCTGGATTCCACGTTGGCATACCCGGTCCGACAACGCAGTGGTCGTCGGCGCCGCAGGGGTTCTTGACGTACCGCCACGTCGTAGCCATTGCGTCGAGCAAGCCGCTCAAGGTCGGGACGCCGAACCAGACGATGTCGCAGCTGCTTCTCGCGATGCCGGCGCTCTGGAGCCCGGCCAGCTTCGAGGCGAGTCCGGGTGACTTGGAGGCGCTGATCGACGCCGTCGTTCCCGCGGGCGCCGCAACGGGCGTGTCGGCCCTCCAGGTGGCGTCGCCGATCTACACGATGGTGACCTACTCGCCGCGTGCGTGGACGGAGTACAGTCAGGAGAATAGCGCGGTCGGCGACGAAGTATGGGCCACCTGCTACGGCATGCGCATTCAGGTGCCCGCGTGGTATCTGGGCGAGGGGCTTTGCACGGAGCAGGCGTCGAAGCCCTCGACCGTGGCCGTCGGCGGTCCGAGTCCGATCGGCTTGGCCTCCGCGTCGGCGCCCACGGGCGTAATCCAGGTGAACGGGCGGACGATGATCCATGAGGTGCCGGTGCTCACGCCCGTTTCGCCCGCAGGGAGCGGCGAACCTTCACGCGGGACCGTGACCGACCGCGGCACGACAGGCGGCCGGGACGTCGGCGGTGGCGGGTCGTCGGGACGAGGCAGCACGGAGGAGTCCCGTGCGGGCGCGCCGGGAACGGTCGGAGCGCCCGGTGCTGCTGCCGCACCTCCACGGCGCGACGACGGAGGGGGTGCGAGAAACGGCAGCAATCGCCCTCCGGCGCCAGCCGCCGCACCCACGCGTTCGCCGGCCGGCAGTGCCTCGCGCGACCGTCCCGTGCCCTGAGCTGGGCTTACGAGTCGAACGGTTCGGGCCCGGGCGGCAAGGAGATGATGACTCTCCCGCCGCCCGGGCCCGC
>JANYHJ010000121.1 GCA_025359135.1 Gemmatimonadota bacterium
TCGCGTCCGAAGGCCTCGGTGACGTCGATCTGGTCCTTGAGGCGGCGTGCGCGTTCGAAGGTCCGCTCGAAGTTGGCGATGGGCGAGTGCGTCCACGCGGGCGCGACGTCGCGAGGCGTGGACGCCGGCGCCTGGGACTGTGCATCGGGCGCCGCTCCAAAGAGCAATACCGAAAGAGTTGCTGTTATGGCGCTATGGCGGCGTGTTAGTGACGTTAGTTTCGGCGATGAAGTGCGAGTTTGGAACGCGCCGCTTATCCAGCGTGTCCACCGCCGGCCGAGAGGCGCCGCTCCATCACCAGCGCGCGGGCCACTCGACCCACCCTTCATATGAAAGTCCATAGCCCGCAGAAGATCCGCCGTGTCACGACGCTACGCCAGAGGCCGGAATCGCTCGAGCACGCTAGCATATCTTCGCACGTCGCTCGTTGCGTTCTCGACTCACAGCCCTCATCGCATGCGCTTGCTCTCGTTCGCACCAGGCCGTGTTTTCATCCTCGCGCTCCTCGCGGCGTGCGCCTTCGCGTCACCCCTCGCCGCCCAGGCCAAGCGTCCGACCGAGACTGCGGCCGGGTACCGCGCCACCGCCAACAAGCTCATCGACGGTGCACTCGCCGACACGACGGGCTTCACGCGACTCGCCGAACTGGTCGACACGCACGGCAACCGGCTCGCCGGTTCGGCGTCGCTCGAACAGGCGATCGACTGGCTCGAGGCGCAGCTCCGCAAGGACGGCTTCGACAACGTGCACACCGAACCCGTGATGGTGCCGCATTGGGTGCGCGGTGCGGAGTCTGCGGAGCTGATCGAACCGCGTCGCACGCCGCTCCGCATGCTCGGCCTGGGCGGCAGCGTAGGCACGCCCGCACTCGGCATCACCGCGCCGGTGGTCGTCATCACCAGCTTCGACGAGCTGAACAAGCGCGCCGCCGAGGTGAAGGGCAAGATCGTGTTGTTCGACGTGCCGTTCACGAACTACGGCGCCACCGTGCAGTATCGCGCCTTGGGCCCGAGTGCCGCGGCCAAGGTGGGCGCCGTGGCGATGCTGCTGCGCTCGGTCGGACCGTTCAGCATCGCGAGCCCGCACACGGGCGGCCTGCGCTACGACACGAGTGTCGTGAAGATTCCGGCCGCCGCGATCACCGTCGAGGACGCCGGCATGCTGCACCGCCTGCAGGCGCGCGGGCTTCCGGTGACAGTCAAGCTCGTGATGAATGCGCAGATGCTCGAGGATGCGCCGTCGCGCAACGTGATCGCCGACTTCGTAGGCCGCGAGAGACCGAACGAGGTGGTGGTGCTCGGCGGGCACATCGATTCGTGGGACGTGGGCCAGGGCGCGATGGACGACGGTGGTGGCGTCGTGGCCGCGTGGGAAGTGCTGCGTCTCATGAAGCGGTTGGGCATCAAGCCGCGCCGCACGATCCGTCTCGTGGCGTGGACCAACGAGGAGAACGGACTGCGCGGCGGCATCGGCTACGCGAAGGCGCACGCCAACGAGATTGCGCAGCACGCGCTCGCGATCGAATCGGACGGCGGCGTCTTCAAGCCGATCGGCTTCCGCGTGGGCGCGAGCGCGGCCGCGTACAAGGTGATCCGCGAGATCGGGCCGTTGCTCGACCGGATCGGCGCCGGCACGATGATGCCGGAAGAGGGTTCACCCGACGCGGACATCACGCCGCTCGTGGACGGTGGCGTGCCGGGGCTGGGTCTCGACGTGGGCGAGAGCAAGTACTTCTGGTATCACCACACTGACGGCGACACGATGAACAAGCTGACGTCGAAAGAGTTCACGCTCTGCGTGGCGACGATGGCGGTGGCGGCGTACGTGGCGGCCGAGCTGCCGGAGCTGCTGGCGCACGGCAAGCCTGAGAAGGGCGTGGTTCGAAAGGGAACTGCCCGCTAAGCTGTTGACTTACAAGAGTTAACGAATAAGCTCCATATACACCTATGGAGGTGGACATGGAGCTCACGAAGAAGACGACCGTCCTCTTCTCGCCCGAGCTGCACCAACGCCTCACCGAGTACGCCGCTCGCCGCGGTGTCAGCGTGGGCGAGCTCGTGCGCGAGGCGTGCGTGCAGACCTATGGTCTCGTCGACACGGACGCCCGCACCAAGGCGGCCCGCGCGATTGCGGCACTCTCCCTGCCCGTCGGTGACGTCGCCTCGATGAAGCGGGAGTCGGTGCCGGACGCCCGTGAGCTCATGCCCTGATGCTCATCGATGCCAACATCCTGATGTATGCGGCCGGGGCGCCACACCATTGCAAGGCCCCCTCGACCCGCCTGCTCGAGCGGATCGCATCGGGAGCCGTGGACGCATTGATCGACGCCGAGACGCTGCAAGAGGTCCTGCATCGTTATCGGGCGATCGGGCGGTGGGAGGACGGGCGGCACGTCTACGACCTCGCACGGCAGCTCTTCCCGAGCGTCATCCCGATCACGAGCGACATCCTGGATCACGCACGGCGCCTGCTCGACGTCGAGGGACGGCTGATGGCGCGCGATGCCTTGCATGCGGCCGTCGCGTTGCGGGAGACGGCGGGCGTGATCTGCAGTTACGACCACGACTTCGACGGGATTCGCGGGGTGCGGCGCATCCTGCCTCCGCCCTGAGGGGCTGACGTCCCGGATGGACGCCCAGGCCGGTTGCCTGACGTGACCTGTCATGACTAGTTTATGGTCATGAAGAACGTCGGCATCGCGGACCTCAAGGCCCGGCTGAGTGAGCACCTGCGCTACGTGCGCGCGGGGCGCTCCATCACCGTGCTCGATCGTGCGACGGCCATCGCCGAACTGGTGCCGGTAGGCCAGGGCGGACCCGGCCTCACCGTGCGCTCACCCGTTGGCCGGAAGGGTGGGTTCGCATCGGTCGTGCTGCCGCCGCCGCTCAAGCTGCGCAGCGATCCGCTCGACCTGCTCAAGCTCGAGCGGCAGTCCTCGCGGTGATCGCATACGTGGATTCGTCCATCGTGCTCCGGCTCACGCTGGGGCAGGCAGGACGCCTTCGCGAGTGGCGCCGCATCGAGCGCGGTGTCGTCAGCGGGTTGGTCGAGGTCGAGTGCCTGCGCACGCTTGATCGCCTGCGCATCGACGCGTCGCTGACCGACGATACCGTCGCCACGTACCGCGAGGCGGTCTACGACCTCATGGCGGAGTGCAACGTCGTCGAGCCGACCGCCAGCGTGCTGCGCCGGGCCTCGCAGCCGCTCCCCACGCCCGTCGGGACGCTCGACGCGATCCACCTGGCCACTGCACTCACGTGGCGTGAGCAGCGAGACGATGACCTCGTCTTCGCCACGCACGATCGAGCGCTCGGATTGGCCGCGCGCTCGATGGGGTTCAAGGTCGTCGGACTCTAGACTCCCTCTACCCCTTCAGGAACAGCCTCTTCGGATCCAGCACATCCCGCAACAACCGCAACTCCTCCGCGCTCGGCGGCTCCACGCTGCCGAGCGCGTCGCGTACGGCCAGCGGCCACCCGACCTGCGCACGCACGCTCTCCACCGTCTCGCCCGGATAGAGCGCGCTGAGCTCGAGCTCGCCCGTGTCGTCGTTGGCTTCGAGGATTGCACGGTCGGTGATGACACGCCTCGGACCTGCGCCCGGATGCTTGAATGCGCTCCGCGGCGTGCCGTGATACCGATTGCCAGGACTCGTGACGAAGTCGACGTCGGCGGGAAACATGCGCGGCGAGAGCGCACCGATGATCAGCAACCGGCGCGCATGGACCGCGATCTCCGCCGCGCCGCCACTTCCCGGCAACCGCACCTTCGGATGTTCGTAGCTGCCGCCCACGACCGTGGTGTTGATGTTGCCCCAGCGATCCACCTGCGCGCCGCCAAGAAATCCCACTTCGATGCGGCCGCCCTGCAGGAAGCTCTGGAAGACGTCCGCCATGCTCGCGACCATGATGCAGCCGGTGACGAGGCTCGGATCGCCCACTGACACCGGCAGTCGCTCCGGCACCGCACCCACGGCACCCGACTCGTAGATGAGCAGCAGCTTGGGCGCATGCGTGGCGCGCGCCAAGTTGCAGGCGAGGTTCGGCAGTCCGATTCCGACGAACACGACTTCGCCGTCGCGCAGCTCGCGCGCGGCGACGCACGCCATGAGCTCCTTGGGCGTGTAGTCCGCCGTCATGGCGAACTTCTCGCGGTGCCGCGATCGTCGAGGTGATCGGCGTGGGCGCTAGTAACCATAGTCCACCACGCCACTCGGCCTCGACTTCGCCTTGAGCCGCTCGTCAAGTCCCGGCTGCTTCGCGATGTACTCCGCGCGATCCTTCACGCCGTACACCCACGCGTCGAGCCAGCGAGCGAGCGATGCCTCGTCGCGCGCGACCTGCTCCCAGTTCACGTAGAACTCGTTGTCGCGGTCATAGTAACCCTGCGCGTAGCTCGGGTGCGCACCCCACGGTTCGTGCACCACCGCGCTCACGATCAGGCCGGGAATGATCGTGCGGTTGGGATCGGCGCGGATCACCGCTTCGTCCACGATCTCTTCGCAGACGACGATCACGCGCGTCGCTGCGAACGCCGCTTCCTTCTGCGTGCCGAGCAATCCCCAGACTTGTGCATTGCCATGAATGTCGGCGCGCTGCACATGCACGATGGCGACGTCGGGGTTGAGGGCGGGCACGGTGGCCAGCTCCTCGCCCGTGTACGGACAGGTGACGGTCTTGATCTGCGGGTTGGCCACGGGCAGGTCGGTGCCCGCGTAGTTGCGCAGCGCCCAGAAGGGCAGGTGCGCCGCGCCGGCCGAGAGGCGCGCGACCATGCCGAAGTGCGAATACTCCTCGAGCTCGATGGGCGCGGCTTTCCCCTCGACCGCGCGACGAAACGCGAACAACGATCCCGCGCCCGGATTGCCCGCCCAGCTGAAGACCATCTTGCGTGCGCATCCCGCCGCGATCATCTGGTCGTAGATGAGGTCGGGGGTGAGGCGGCAGAGCGTGAGGTCGCGGCGCCGCTGGCGGATGATCTCGTGGCCGGCGGAGTAGGCGATGAGGTGCGTGAATCCCTCGATGATCACGCTGTCGCCATCGCGGACGTGCGCCGCGATGGCGTCGTGCATGCTGACGAGCTTGCTCACGCCGATGCCTCGCGTGCCGTCACGCTCAGTCCTGCACTTCGCGGATGGTCTGGTCGAGGAGGTCGAGCGCGATCTTCACGTCGTCGGCATCGATGGTGAGCGGCGGCGCCAGCCGCAGCGTGCTCGCGCCGCACGAGAGCGTGAGCAGTCCCTTCATGAAGGCCTGGCGCTCGACCTTGTGCACGAGCTCCTTGTCGGGCACGCGCGTGGTGCGGCTCTTCACGAAGTCGATGCCGATCATGAGCCCCTGGCCACGCACGTCACCGATGCAGGCGTGCTTGTCCTGCATGGCGCGGAGGCCGGCCATGAGTTCGGCGCCGCGCGTGGCCGCGTTCTGCATGAGGCCGTTCTCCACGAGATCGAGCGTCGCGAGTGCTGCTGCCACGCAGACCGGATTGCCGCCGAAGGTGGAACCGTGCGAGCCGTTCTCCCACGTGGTGATACTCTCCTTGGCGATGATCGCGCCGAGCGGCATGCCGGAGGCGAGGCCCTTGGCGGCGAGGACGATGTCGGGAATCACGTCGTCGTGCTCGCAGGCGAACATCTTGCCCGTGCGACCGATGCCGCTCTGGATTTCGTCGGCGACGAGCAGGATGCCATGCTTGTCGCAGAGGTCACGAATGGCCTTGAGCCAACCCTTGGGCGGCACGATGTATCCGCCTTCGCCCTGGATGGGCTCCACGAAAATCGCGGCGACATCGCGCGGATCGAGGTGGCGCGCGAGCAGGTCATTCTCGATGGCGCTGACGCAGGCGAGCTCGCAGCTGGGATAGCTCAGCTTGTACTCGCAGCGGAAGCAGTTGCCGAACGGCACGTGGTGCACGTCGGGAAGCAGCGGTCCGAAGCCGGCGTGCTGCCGAGCCTTGCTCGAGGTGAGCGAGAGCGCGCCGATGGTACGGCCGTGAAAGGCGCCCTTGAAGGCGATGATCGCGGTGCGATGCGTGGCGTGGCGCGCGAGCTTGATTGCGCCCTCGACCGCTTCGGTGCCGGAGTTGGAGAGGAAGACGCGCTTCTTCATCTTCCCCGGCGCGAGCTTGGCCAGCCGCTCGCAGATCTCGGCCATTCCTTCGAAGTAGAAGTCGGAGCCGCAGATGTGCATGAAGCGTGCGGCAGCGTCCTGCACCGCCTTCACGACCTTCGGGTGCGCATAGCCGGTGGAGCTCACCGCGATGCCGGCCATGAAGTCGAGGAAGCGGTTGCCGTCGACGTCC